>JAZDNC010000061.1:0-2290 GCA_043800335.1 Chloroflexota bacterium | reverse complement strand
GGCATAAAGAGGAGTTAAGGAGATTACGTAGCGGAGTTCAGGCTATTAGGTGAAAACTAATCTAAAAAGGGGGTCAAACTAGTCAGTTTCCCCAGCGAAATGCCTGTTCGTTTTTCTCTCATTGCTTCCTAAGCAGAAGGTTGGCAGTTCGAATCTCACCTCTCACTCCACCAATCAAACCATAATGCCTGCTCGTTACTACTTGGGACATTCCAAAGCCCCGGAAAAGATGTTGCTTTTCAGGCTGAGTGGTAGTAGTATTTTGGCGGGAAAAAACCTCTTCACTTTAATATCCACTTAACCAAGTCAGGAGGTAGCCGATGGCTGAAATAAAGTTCAAGCTACTGGAAGTAGACCTGACCAAGGAGACCAGCCGGGCGGTGGACGTGACCGAGGACGTCAAGAGGTATCTGGGCGCCCGCGGTCTCGCCAACAAGCTCATCTGGGACAATGTGCCCAAAGGGGTAGACCCCCTCTCGCCGGGAAACGTTCTTCATGTCGGCGTAGGTCCTCTCACCGGGCTGGTGGGCTGTAAGACCATACTTAGCTTCAAGTCCCCACTCACCGACTGGGCGGGCAGAAGCGCCACCTCCGGCTATGTCGGCGATGAGATTGTGAGAACACAGTACAACGCCGGCATCCTCATCAAGGGCAAAGCCAAAAAGCCGTCCTATCTCTATGTCTACAATGATGACGTAAAGATAATGGACGCCACCGACCTGTGGGGCAAATGGAAACAGGACACCGAGTTCACCATCAGGGACAGACTGAATCAGCAGACCGGCGAGATGTTCGGAGTACTGTGCATCGGGCCTGCCGGTGAGAATCTGGTTCGGTGTGCCAACGTCTCCACGGAGTATGTCCATTCTGCCTCCAAGTGGGGCTGCGGCGCAGTGATGGGCTCCAAGAACCTGAAGGCGGTTGCGGTGAAAGGGACGAAGGGGCCCCTGTATGCCGACCACAAGAAGGTGTGGGAGCTCTTCAAGACCTACGCCATGAGTCCCAGAACTGCTCTGCACCGGATTAGCGAGAGCCGATGGGGACGCACCCAGTCCCCGTCATCTCTGCTCCGGTGGGCGGCTGAGGGCATCAAGAACAACCACCTCGGCTATCACGAGGTAGCTGAGAGGACAAACTACCTTGAGCATAATCTCAAATATTTTGCCTGGACGGATGGCTGTCCCGGCTGTGTCACCTCCTGCGAGGTGCCTTATTTCAAGAACACCGACCACGGCGTCTTTGCCGGTGAATTCCGCCATGACAACGTGGGTGGATTTAACGCCAACATCATGGTCGGCTACGATGAGATGACCGAGATAGCGCCCTTAGAGAACGAGCTGGGCATGGACGGCGAGGAGCTGGGTGGGATTGTTGCCTTTGCTATTGACCTCTACCAGAACGGTATTATCACCAAAGAAGACCTGGGTGGGCTTGAGCTGCCCTGGGGGAGCAAGGAAGCCGTCTTCAAGCTGCTCAAGAAGATTGCCTACCGCGAAGGGAGAGCCGCCAATGCGCTCGCAGATGGGTTCCGCAGGGCTTACAAGGTCTTCGGCAATGACTCGGTAAAATATGGTTTTGAGGTTCACGGCTGTGCCGCACCGACCTATGACATACGGAACAAGCAGGTGGAGAGGGGCCTTAGCTACGGCACGAGCCACAACGGGGCGCGCATGGGCTAGGGTCTTGATGACGCTATCGGCGATGCGGCAACCTTCTGAAACTCCGCTTCCGTACCCTTTGTGCAGATATGGGGCTCGAGAGAAGAGCTAACCAAGCAGTTCCTCAACGCCGTCTGCGGCTGGAACCTTTCCCTGAATGATGTCAACGACATCAAGATGAGGAACTACTACTTCAACCGCTGTGTTAGCCTTAGGGAAGGCTATCATCCTGCCAAGGACGACTACCTGCCATCCAGAGCCTTCGATGAGCCCATCACCGATAAATACGGCAACACCTGGGTGTGGAAGAAAGACGAGTGGGAGACGGAGAAGAAGAAGTACTACGTGAACGCACTCAAGCTGACCGAGACCGGGTTACCGCCTAGGGCGGAACTCAAGCGTCTGGGCCTTGATTTCGTTATCCCGGTGCTTGACCCGATGAAGGCGGTAGGCTAAACCCCCTACACGAGATATTGAAGATAGGCTATAATGTATCTTGCTAAAATCTCGACCAGTTAGAGCGGTAAAGAACTAAGGAGGTGCGGACGGCGAAAAGTGGCTTAGATTTCTCCAAGAGCTATTCAAATATTGAAAGGAGGAGACATGAGGGCGCTAGATGATATTACCGTACT
>JAZDNC010000054.1:0-3377 GCA_043800335.1 Chloroflexota bacterium | reverse complement strand
AACTGGCTTATCCGGAAAGACTCTGGGTGACCATTGCTCTCAGTGGCATACCGGTTATCGCCATAATCAGGAGACTGCTAATTCCGAGAAGCTCTCTCGCCGCCTCAATTAGTTTAAGGGAATTGCTTAAGAACCGCCTTTTGCTTGACCGGGACATAAAAGACAGGGAAGCTTGGGTGAATCGTGGTCTCGGTGAGATTGACAAAGGGGCAAAGTCCTGAACTGTTAGACCAAGGCAGGTCTCTTGGAGTATCAAAACCACCCCTCAACCAAGTGGGAGTATAAAAGGGACATAATTCTGGAGATGCATCTCATCAGCAGTCTGCTAATGGCGATAACTCTTTGTCATTCCAGCCTTAAGCTGGAGTAGTGGTTTCTGGATTGCATGAGCACAATAGCACCCTGCCTTTTAGCTTCAAAGTGAGCGCCGATAAGGTATAAAAAACTTGTCAGCTAGGGATTTGAAGACTATTTCCTACAGCTTTTCCTTAGCTGATACTGGACAGCCCAGATTTTGGTCTCACTGCCAGCACTCCGTAACCTCGTGCCTATCCCTTCAGATGGGTTCGGTCGTTCAACATAACGATACGGGGGATACCGTCAGTGACCTGTAAAGTGCTGATGGAGGCGTTACCTATGTCAAATATGCCCCACATATTGTAGGGCATACTCAGGGCATGAACTATCAGAATCTTGATAGGATTGCCGTGGGAAACGAGGGCGACGGTCTTGCCATCACCCTCAGCGGCTATACTATTGAAAATACTTATTACCCTTTCTGCCACCTGCTTAAAGCTTTCACCACCGGGGATGGCGACATCTATGGGGTCACTCCGGAGGCGACGATAGATTTCAGGATATTTATCCCTTATCTCGCTCCTTTTTCTCCCTTCCCACTCGCCGTAGTTGATTTCTCGCAATTCCGGCGTAGGCACAGGCTTAAGCCCATGATACTTGCCGATGAGCTCTGCTGTGCTCATGGCCCGCCTTGAGGAACTGCAATAGATAGCTGAAAGCTGGACCTTAGCCAGCTTCAAAGCCAAGCTCTCAGCCTGGGCAAAACCGTTGGCGTTAAGCCCCTCGTTGGCCCAGCCCATGAAGTAGCCTTGGATATCCTGGGCATTGGACTCTGTTTCCCCGTGACGGATGAGCAAGATAGTTGTTGTCATTTACCCTCCCGAACTTCCATCTTACTTCCTCCGGCTTTTATGCAGTTGATATTCAACATCCTTGCGGGCGGTTGACGCTGGTTCTTTAGTAGCCCCGCTTCTTGTCCACCACGTTGACCAGTCTCTTACCCTCAATATACCGCTTCAGGTTCTTAACAAAAAGGTCGCACGCCCTGGCGACGTAGTCTTCCATGCTGCCTGAGACATGCGGGGTCAGAATGACGTTATCTAGTCCCCATAGCTTGCTGTCTGCCGGCAGGGGCTCACGGGTGAAGACGTCCAGCCCGGCACCGCTAATCCCCTTCTCCTCCAGCGCACGGATTAAGACCGGCTCATCAATGATGTCGCCACGCCCGATGTTGAATAGATAGGCGGAGGGCTTCATCAGCTTTAGCTCTTTTTCTCCGACCATCTTCTGGGTCTCCGAGGTGAAGGGCACGGCGACAACGACGAAGTCGCTTTCCCGGAATAACCTGTAGATTTGCCCCCGCGGCACGAGCTTGTCAACATACCTTACCCTGTCGCCGGATTTCACGGTGCGTTTCGTTCCGATGACGTTCATGCGGAAGGCTTTGGCGAGGCGGGCGACCTCACGCCCGATGTCCCCCAGCCCGATGACGCCGACGGTTCTGCCGTTCAGGACGCTTGAGGCGAGGCGTTCCCATTGCTTTGCCCGCTTGAACTCAAAGTACTGGGGCATCCGCTTGGCGAACATGAGCATCGTCATGATGACCCACTCGCTGATGGGGGTGGCGTGAATACCGCTGGCGTTGGTGAGTATGACCGGGCTGGCAATCATCTCAGAATTGAGGTATCTTTCCACCCCGGCGGAGGTCACCTGAATCCACTTGAGATTGGGGGCACGCTTGAGGACGTTCTGGGGCAGTCTGAAGGCGAAGAGTACCTCGCAATCGGCGAGGATGGTATCGAACCGGGCTTTATGACCTAGGTTCCCGCCCTGTTCCTCGGCGAGGAGCACCGAGGCATCGGTCACCTTGACTGTCCGGCTGACCGCCTTAATCTTCTTCAAGCTGTCTTCGTCGAGACCCTCGTTGATAAAGGTTGGGCCACCGGCGGAGATACAGGTTACCACATTTACTGTTGCCATGGCTCCCTCCTCTCCAGCTTGATATTCAGTAATTCAGATTAGTACTCTATAACCGCCACCAGGTCTCCCGCCTCAACCGTCTGCCCGGGGGAGAGCTTTATCTCTTTCACTACCCCGTCTACGGGTGAGACAATGGGGTTTTCCATCTTCATTGACTCCAGCATGCAGATGGTGTCGCCCTCTTTGACCTGGCCACCAACGACCACGGACACGCTCACCACTTTGCCGGTGATGGGGAATTCCACCCTTTCCTGAGGCAATGTGCTCTCCTTTCTAGTTTTAAGAGAAAAGGGGCGGTGACCCTTCATCCCAGTCCCCGCCCCTTTAAGGGTCTAGGTTTTAACTAACTGCCACTGCCACCGACGGCTACCGGAGCCTGGTGGAGGGTGATTTCCTCCCCGCTGACATCGGCGATGATAGTGTCTCCTGAGCGGAACTCACCGCGCAGCACGGCTTCGGCGAGCTTGTCCTCCAGCATGGTCTGGATTACCCGTCTCAGGGGACGGGCGCCGAAGACCGGGTCGAAGCCCTTGGTGCCAAGAAGTTCTTTAGCGGCATCGGTGACCTCAATCTTGATGCCCTTCTCCTGGAGCTGTTTGGCGACAGCGGAAAGCATGAGTTCCACAATCTGCCGTATCTGCTCTTTGTCAAGGGCATGGAAGACAACCACCGCGTCAATGCGGTTCAAAAACTCGGGACGGAAGCTTTTCTTCAGTTCGGCGAGGAGCTTCTCTTTCATTGCGTCATAATCCAATTGCTGGGTCTTCGTCTCGTTGGCGTGTGAGACGAAGCCGAGAGTCGAGCTCTTGCGGATGATTTCGGCACCGATGTTAGAGGTCATGACGACGATTGAGTTGCGGAAGTCTACCCGGCGCCCCTTGGCGTCAGTCAGGTGCCCATCATCAAAGATTTGCAGGAGGATGTTAAAGACATCGGGGTGCGCCTTCTCTATCTCGTCAAGGAGGATACAGCAGTAGGACTTGCGCCTGACCGCCTCGGTAAGCTGTCCGCCCTCGTCGTAGCCCACGTAGCCCGGGGGTGCGCCCACCAGCCGGGAGACGGCAAACTTCTCCATGAACTCGGACATGTCAATCCGGATG
>JAZDNC010000010.1:0-8877 GCA_043800335.1 Chloroflexota bacterium | reverse complement strand
TTTAACCAAGTCCCGCCAGCGTCCGGCGCTTTTAAGGAATAGCTCGTGGATTTCCGTCATGTTGGGGAGGCTCATCTGGAGAGAAGCGTAAAGCGATGGGTCTTCGGAGATAACACTTTCAATCAGGGTGAGCAGGGCTTTATAGGTAACACCCCCCACCGCCTTTAGTTTCTCAAGCCCGCCGAAGCCGACCAAAGTCTCGGCGGAGACAATGGCAATGAAGTGCGCCAGCCCCAGAACGACTGACATGAGCCGGTCATGCTCCTCAGGAGTCATCAGGCTGACCCCGGCTCCCCTCGCCTCGAGATAGGTTTTCACCTTCTCCGCCAGAGCCTTTTCTGTCTCATTGGTTGGGGTCAGAACAAAGCTGTGACCGGAAAAGCTTACCGCCCCGGGACCGAAGACGGGGTGGGTGCCCAGAATGAGAGGCGTCCTGAGATAGCGGTGCATCGCCTCAACCGGCGCTACCTTGACCGAGGTGACGTCCAGGACGACTTGCTCAGGGTGCACTGAAGCGGAGATTTCTTTAACGACTGCCTCGAAGCGGTCAATGGGGACCGAGAGCAGGATGACCTTTGCCCCTTTTACAGCTTCGGTGTTGCCCGGGGCAATCTGAACGCCGGACTCTCTCTGGTAATAAGAAAGGCTCTCCTGGTTCGTGTCGCTGACGGTAACCTCGTGTTCCTCGCTCAGGAACTGGCGCGAGAACCAGCGTCCCATCTTGCCCCCGCCGCCGATGATGGCGATTTTCATCTTTCCGTCCTCAGACTCTTTCTACCTTGCCCTCGGGTAGGAGCCCAGCACCTTGATAAAGAGGGCTCTCTCTTCCAGAGCCTCAAGGGCTTCACGGCAGATGCCATCTTCCCGGTGACCCTCGAAATCAAGGTAGAAATTGTACTCCCAGGCTTTCTTACGCGTGGGGCGGGACTCAATCTTGGTCAGATTGATATTCCGGCGGGCGAGCTCGTAAAGGGTGTCGTAAAGGGCGCCGGGGCGGTGCTTTACCGCGAAGACGACAGAGGTGCGGTCAGTCCCTGTCGGCGCCGCGTCTATACGCGAGAGCACAAAGAAACGGGTGAAGTTAAAGGGGTTATCTTCTATCTCTCTGGCCAGAATCTTCATCCCGTAGAGCTGGGCGGCGCGGGCGCTGGCAATCGCCGCACCGTCCAGTGTACCCATCTCTTTTATCATCTTGACGCTACCCGCCGTGTCATAGGTGGCGACCAGCTCGGCACCCAGGTGCCTCAGGTAGCTCCGGCACTGCCCCAAAGCTTGAGGGTGGGAATACACCCTCCTGATTTTATCCAGACTGGATTCGGGACTGGCGATAAGGCAGTGGGAGATTCTGAGTTCAATCTCACCGGCGACCTTGAGGCTGGAATCGAGGAGGAGGTCATAGGAGCGGCTGATGCTCCCTTCCAGCGAGTTCTCGATGGGAATGACGCCGCTCTGGGCTTCACCCGTCTCAACCACCCTGAAGACGTCGTCCAGACTCTCACAGGGTCTCGGCCTTATCCCCGCGCCAAAGAACCGGAAAGCCGCCTCCTCGCTGTAAGCCCCCGGTTCCCCCTGGTAAGCCACGCTCACCCCCTCGGCACTCTTGGTCAGCCGGATAATCTCTTGCCAGAGCTCTCCTATCCCCTCTTCGCTTACACCCTTCTCGCGGGCGAGCGCGCGCACTCTCTCCAGCACAACCTTTTCCCGGGCCATGTCGGTAATGGCTAATCCTTTGCTCTCCTTCTCCTTGCCTATCGCCTCGGCTACCCTGAGCCGCTCGGCGATAGGTCTGACTATCTCGGCGTCAATCTTATCTATGTTTTCTCGGAGCTTATCCAGACTCATCTAATTACCTCCGGCAAAAGATGCGCCCTGAGGGACAGGTCAGCCAGAGTGACTGCCAGCAGGGCTTCCACAACCACGACCGCTCTGGGAACGATGCAGGCGTCGTGCCTGCCCTGTATGGCTAAGTCCGTCTCCTCCATCGTCTTCAGATTCACCGTCTTCTGGGGGCGGGAGACAGACGGCGTCGGCTTGACGGCTACCCTCACCACGATGGGCATACCGTTACTGAGCCCGCCCAGGATGCCCCCGGCGTTATTGGTCAGGGTTACAACCCTGCCCCCTTTCAGGGCAAAGGGGTCGTTATTCTTCGAGCCCCTCTTTCCCGCCACCCCGAATCCGGCGCCGAACTCCACCCCCTTGACCCCCGGAATGGCAAAGAGGGCTTTAGCCAGCTCCCCCTCAAGGCTGTCAAAGATAGGCTCGCCCACTCCCGCCGGGATATTCAGGGCAATACCTTCAATAATACCGCCGACGCTATCGCCTGCTTCTCTCGCTTTCCCAATCACCTCGGTCATTCTTTTTTCGGCTTCGGAGTCGGCGCAACCAAGGGAGCTGCGGAAAGCCCCCTCTTTTATCTCTTTGAGACTTAAAGCGCGGGCGCTCACACCGCCGATAGCCACGGTGTGGGCTATAATCTCAATGCCAATCGTGGCAAGAAGCTTCTTCGCCACCGCCCCGCCCATGACGAAGCCGGCGGTAATTCTGCCGGAGAAACGACCGCCACCCCGGTAGTCAGAGAAACCCCCGTACTTGACGAAGGCGGTGAAGTCGGCGTGTCCCGGGCGCGGGGTGTCCTTCATTCTTTCATAGGCGGATGAATCCACATCCTGATTTGTGACCCAGAGGGCGATGGGGGCACCGGTGGTACGTCCGTTAAAGACGCCGGCAAACACCTCTGCCCTGTCCGCCTCCGACCTGGAGGTGGAAGCGACAGAAGTGCCCGGTCTTCTCCGGTCAAGCTCCCTCTGGATGTCATCCTGATTTAGCGCAAGCCCCGCCGGACAGCCGTCAATCACCACCCCGACGCCCCGCCCATGGCTCTCGCCGAAAACGCTGATATTGAATAGCTTACCCAGACTACCTGTCATTTATCTCAAGCCTCATTCCCGCCTTTGTGACCACGTCCCAGAACTCCGGGAACGTCTTGGCGACGCACTCAGCACCCGCAATCACCGTATCTCCCGCCAGACCGCCCAATATGGCGAACGACATGGCGATGCGGTGGTCGTTCCGGCTGTCAATCAGGGCACCCCTGGGCTTGCCACCGGTAATCAGGAGCCGGTCTTTCTCCTCTTTGACCTTTATCCCCATCTTCACCAGCCCCTCTCTCACTGCGCTCACCCGGTTTGACTCTTTGAGACGTGCCCGGGCGATACCGCTAAGCTCAGTTTCTCCCTGGGCGATGGCGGCGAGGACGCCCATGGTGGGCAGAAGATCAATCGAGTCTTTAAGATTTGCCTTGATGCCCTTCAGTTTCTTCTTTTTTACGGTAATACATTCTTTGCTTATCTTAATGTCCGCCCCCATCATATCAAGGAAATCCAGAAGCACCTTGTCTCCCTGAAGGCTTGCTGGATTCAGGTTTAGTACCTCAGTTTCACCAAGGACCGCCCCCAGTGCCAGGAGGTAGGAAGCCGAAGACCAGTCCCCCTCCACCTGATATCTCGCCGGCTGGTACCTCTGTCTCGCCACCCTGAAAGACAGGAGGTCGGAAGAGGAGTCTATCTTTATGCCGAACTTTCCCAGGCACTCTATCGTCATCTGGACATAGGGCTTGGACTCAAGGGGCGGGGTGACCTCAATCTCTGCCCCCTCCGGGGCGAGGGGTGTCGCCAGGAGGAGTGCCGAGATGAACTGGGAACTGATGTTGCCCGGTAACGACGCCCTGCCACCCCGGAGCGTCCCGCCCAGAACGGTGAGCGAGCCGTCTTCGTCTAGAGACGACCTGACGCCGAGTTGAGAGAGGGCGTCCAGAAGAGGCTTAATCGGTCTTTTCGCCAGGCCCGGTGCCGGCACCAGGTGGCACGCTCCCGGCACCAGAGCCGAGATAGCGGTCATAAAGCGGAAGGTGGTAGCTGACTCGGCACAGTAGAGGTCTGAACTGGGTACATGGAAGTTACCGCCCTTGACCTTCCAGACGCCCGACTCTTCTCTTATCTTCACCCCGATAGCCTTAAGCACGCTCATCGCCGCCTCGGTGTCGGCGGAGGCCAAGGGATTTATTATCTGGCTCTCCCCCGGTGCCATGGCAGCGGAGATAAAACCCCTTATGGTGTAGCTCTTGGAAGAGGGCGCGACAAGTTTACCGCTAACCTCGCTCTTAGCGATGGAGACTTTCATTTCTTTTCAGCTCTTCAATTATTTTCTCAATAACCTGCTCTATACCAAGTCGTGACGTATTGACCCTGATGTCTGCCGCTCTTTCGTAAAAGGGCTTTCTGAAGGCGAGAAGCTCTCTTACCCGCCGGGCTCTATCCGGGGTGTTGAGAAGGGGTCTTCCCTCACTTCCCGCAACCCGCCTCAGGATAACCCCGGGCGAAGCGGTGAGCAGCACCGTCACGCCGTCTCGCCTTAAGCGGTCAATATTTATCATATTCAGAACGATGCCGCCCCCGCAGGCGATGACCTGGTTTTTACCCAGGGCAATCTCTTTGGTCATCTGAATCTCAAGCTCACGGAAGAAAATCTCGCCGTCTTCGGCGAATATCTGGCTGACCTGCTTCCCCGCCCTCTCCGCGATAAGAGCGTCAAGCTCGACAAATCTCTTTCTCAGCTTCTTCGCCAGTCTATTGCCAACCTCAGTCTTACCCACCCCCATAAAACCGATGAGGGCGATGTTGCTCTTCATTTCTGCTTGAGTGCCCCGACCAGGGCTTCCTGCATTACCGCGATGGGGGCTTCGACGCCGGTAAAAAGCTCGAAGGCTTTAGCCCCCTGAAAAACCAGCATATCCAGACCGCCGATGGTGGTGGCGCCGCGCGCCTCAGCTTCTCTCAGCAGTCTCGTCCGGGGTGGATTATAGACGATGTCATAGACGACCAGACCGCCGGGGATGAGTCCTTGTGGCACCGGTGTCCTACTGGCATCCGGGGTCATCCCCACGCTCGTCGTGTTAACCAGGATGTCGGTCTGCGCCAAGGCAGCCTTCAGATTCTCATCACTCAGGCTGTCTGTGGCAACGTCCCTGCTCAACTGTTCTTTAATCCTTCTGACCAGGCTCCGCGCTTTCGCCGGAGTCCTATTCAGGATGGCGAGCCTGGCTCCTTCTCTCGCCAGGATGAAGGCGATGGCCCTCGCCGCCCCGCCGGCACCGAGAAGGGTTATCCTCTTGCCCTTCGGCTCAATTCCTCTCCGGGTCAGCCCCTCGAGAAAGCCGGTGGCATCAGTGTTGTAACCGGCGAGGACGCCGTCTCGATTGACAATGGTGTTCACCGCCCCAATCATCCCGGCTATCGGGTCGAGACTATCCAGATATTTAATCACATTGACCTTGTGGGGGATGGTGACATTAAGTCCCGTGAAATCCAGTGCTCTCATGCCCGAGATGGCTTTCCCCAGTGCCTCTTTCTTTACCCGGAAGGCGAGATAGATGTAATCCAGCCCCGCCGCCCTAAAGGCGGCATTATGCATCAGGGGTGAAAGAGAGTGCTCGATGGGGTCGCCGATGACACCGCACACCCCCCTCTTAGTCAGACTCAAGCTTCTCACCCATCATCTCATAGATTCTCCTGAGCTCCAGCACCGTCATCTGCCCCGGGGCGGACTCCTTACCCCGCGTCAGCGTGGCGTAGGTGAAGTCCCCACCGACAATGGGGCTCAGGATGCGGCTCGCCAGCCCCAGGTCTCCCATCGCCAGCGAGACCATTCTTACGCCGGGGAACTCCCGGATGAGTTGAAGAGCAGTGATGTTGTCCTCGGTGCTCCGCGCGGTGGTCACTACTTTACAGATGTCAGCCCCGGAGGCAATCTCCCGCCTTACTGTGTCCTTGAGCTGGTTCAGTGGTGGCGTGCCCTTCAGGTCATGATAGGACAGAAGGCATCTAGCCCGTTTCTTGATAAGGGGCACCAGGGTCTTCAGATTCTCCGTCCTGAGCTCAAGGTCAACGATGCTTGCCCCCAGCCCTACCGCCTTGAGCAGGTCTTCCACTCTCTCAGACTCATCCTCTTTAGCTTTGCCACCTTCTTCCGGTATCCGGTTAGCGGCAATCCAGGGCTTACCCAGGTGGCTCACCACCTCGGGCCAGTCGGGACCGATGAGGTCAAGCCGCACCTCAAAGAGGTCAATCAGGTCTTCAATCTCCCCGAGCACCTGAAGGTCGCTACTCACGATGACGGCACAGATTTTGGTTCTAGCCATTTTCAGGTCAGGACCTCCTTTACTGCTTCCGAGCTTACTTCATCAGAGATTATAACACTACCGATAGCTCGGGGTAGTATAAAGCGGAGCCGTCCCGCCGTGACCTTCTTATCCTGTGTCATCACCGAAAATACCAGGTCTCTATCCAGCTTCGGCACCTCTACCGGTAGGCCCACCTGAACGAGAAGCTTCCTGATACGCTCAAGCTCGGCGGCGGGGAGTAGCCCCATCTTACTAGCGATTCTTGAGGCGGCGACCATGCCGATTGCGACCGCTTCCCCGTGGCTCAGGGCAAAATCCGAGACTGATTCTATGGCGTGACCGACGGTGTGCCCCAGGTTCAGGACGTTCCTGATGCCGGTGTCCCGCTCGTCCTTCTCCACAAACCCGGCTTTAATCCCGACGGCACGAAAGATAACTTCCGAGAGCAGAACTTCGTCAAGGGCTTTGAGCTTCGCCACATTCTGTTCCAGCAGCTCAAAAAGCCCCCTATCCAGTATTACAGCGGCTTTTATCACCTCGGCCAGCCCGGAGTTAAGCTGCCTCGGGGGAAGTGTCCTGAGCGTGGTGACATCGGCGAGCACCAGTTTCGGCTGGTAGAACGCCCCGATGCGGTTTTTAAGCTGATTCATGTCAACCCCGACCTTGCCCCCGGTGCTTGAGTCAACCTGAGAAAGAAGTGTAGTGGGAAGCTGGATGAAGGGCACGCCTCTGAGGTAGGTGGCGGCGACAAAGCCGGCAAGGTCGCCGATGACGCCGCCCCCCAGCGCTAGGATAGGCGTCCTTCTCTCGGCATGAAGTATGTCCAGCTCCTGGTAGAGCCTTACCGCCGAATCCAGCGACTTGTGCTCCTCACCGGCAGGGACTTCCAGCAGAGATGGTTCAAAGCCAGCTTTCTTCAGACTGGCGGTTAGGGCGTCGGCGTAGAGACCCCTCACGATGGGGTCAGTAACGACCACAACCTTGCCGGAGAACCCCAGCTCCTTAAGGTGCTTGCCGGACTCCTGAATTAGCCCGGCGCCAATCAGCACGCGGTAGCTGTTTTCGCCGAGGTGAAGCTCAACCATCCTCATTTGGCGGCTACCTTTGCCAGCCTTCTCTCCGCCCGCATTACCTTATGGATTTTACGGCAGGTATCAAGGGTCTCCTTGAGCTCGTCGGGGGTGATTTGCTGTGCCGCATCCACCAGAGCCTCAGCCGGGTTGAAGTGGGTTTCAATCATGAGCCCCTGTGCCCCGGCGGCGATGGCGGCGCAGGACATATTGAAGACCAAATCCCTCCTGCCAGTGCCGTGACTGGGGTCGGCGAAAATGGGCAGGAAGGTCTCTTTCTGGATGACGGGGATAGCCGTCAGCTCAAGGGAGTAGCGGAGATAGCTCTTGCCCTTGCCCACCGGCAGCATGCCCCGCTCGCAGAGGATAATCTTGGGATTGCCCTCGGCGGCGATGTACTCGGCGAAGGAGAGGTACTCCTCGATGCCGGCGCCGAAGTTCCGCTTGAAGAGCACCGGCAGACCCGTTGACCCCGCCTTCTGGAGCAGGTCCTGATTATACATATTCCTCGCGCCAATCTGGACGATGTCCGAGTACTTGGCGACCAGGTCAACCACCGTTTCACCGCGGGCTTCGGTCACCACCGGCATCTCGAACATCTCCCCCGCCGCCTTGAGCCAGGACAATGCTTCCTCGGCTTCCTCCTCACCCTCCGAGCCTAATCCCTGCCACGAATGGACGGAGCTTCTGGGCTTGAAGACACCGCCGCGCAGGATATGGGCACCCGCCTTTTTCACCCCTTCGGCAATCTTGAACAGCTGTGCCTTGCTCTCCACGGAGCAGGGCCCGGCGATGTAGACCGGCTCCTCGCCGCCGATGGTCACGTTCTTTATCTTGAAGATGCCCGCCCCGTCCTCGGGTCCCAGCATCTTGCCGAACTCACGGCTGATGAGCTTGTAGGGTGCCTCCACCGGCCTGGCTTCCTTGACCCCGGGCATCGCCAGAAAGCGGTCGAAGGGCACCTTCCTCTCGTCGCCGATAATGCCGATTATCGTCCTGAATTCACCCCTGGATACATCCGCCCTTAGCCCCAACTTCTTCACCTCCTCGATGACCCGCTTGATTTCCGCATCGCTGGCACTGTTCTGCATGATAATCATTACCTTCCCTCCTTAAAATTATTATTACTAAAGCCCCAGGCGGGGACCCTGATAACGACTGGTTTCCCGTACCTTTTCACCTCCTCAATGACCCGCTGGATTTCCTCCGGCGTTGCCTTTTCTTTCATGATAATCACCTGACACCTCCTTTGAATTTTTACCAATAAAAAAGACCCTCCGCTCAGGAGGGTCTTCTGCTTCTACTTCTAGTCTTTTTCTACTGGCACCGCCTCATGCCAAAGCCTCCCAAGCGCTCCGGGCGCTCCGGATATGTGTACCAAAAGTAAAAGAAGAAATTCTGGGAGACTCTTTCTGCTAACATCTTAATTTTGCCCTTACAAAGTAACAAAGTAACACAAAGATTAGAGGCTGTCAAGAGGCGTGAGATTGGGGTAGCGTATCATTTTGAAGACCTTTCGTAATCGTCATATTCCTTTGGTGTAAAATTTTTCCCGCAAGTAGTGCACACATAATCGCCTGTTTGTGCGCCTAAGTAATACTCTTTATCTAGTTCTGGATGATTGCA
>JAZDNC010000090.1:0-19133 GCA_043800335.1 Chloroflexota bacterium | reverse complement strand
AATGCTCAAGTGGGCAGGCTATGACAATCTGGTCATCAGCGGCGCCTCGTCGAAGCCCGTCTATTTACTGATTGAGGATAGCACAGTAAGACTGTGTGATGCGGCTGAACTGTGGGGAAAGGACATCTTCCAGGCCACGGATAGCCTACGCGAGAAGCACGGTAGTGATATTAGCGTCATCTGCATCGGTCAGGCAGGAGAAAGTCTGGCGCGAATATCCCTTGCCTTGATTGATAAAATAGCCCATCTCGGCCGGGGAGGCCTGGGGGCAGTGCTGGGGGCAAAGAAGCTCAAGGCAATAGCCGTAAGGGGCACCAGGGGTATCAGGATAGCAGACATACCCACATTCCAGCAAATGCAGGACTTTATGGTCAGCCACGCCAGAAGTGACCGCAATCGCGAGCTGTGGATAAAATACGGCATCGAGGGCGTTGTCGAGGCATGGTTCAAAAACGGGCTGGTTCTTGTGGACAACAAGCGCCAAGCGCCCGACGCTGCCAAAATGATAGCCGCCTACGGGGCCAGGGCTTTTGAGGACACACTGGAGATACATCCCTGGGCTGGCGCGTCTTGTATAACCTGTGACAAGAGCATACTCAGAATTAAAAAGGGAGAGTGCGAGGGCTTACAGACGACCGCCTCGGTGCCCTCACTCCCCGCGCTCATTGGCCCGGCTTTTAATCTTACCCTGAATGAAGCGGTGAGGTGCCACGACCTGTTTCAACGCTACGGTATAGATGAGCTTGACGGAGGGTATCTGGTTGAACTTATTATTGACCTTTATAACCGGGGTCTGATAAACAGCAAGGAACTGGGCTTTACGCCCAAGCCGGATTTTGCCACGCTGACTCAGGCGCTCACGAAAATGGTACGGAGGGAGGGTTTCTGGGCTACCGCGGCTGACGGGATTCCGGCAGTGCTTAAAAGCGTCAAAGGGGCAGTAAAATATGCAGTGCACAACAAAGGCATGGTTCCTGGCTTTGACTGACGCATGTGCCTTGGTGTTGAGGCTTTCGGCGACAGTACGACCAATCCCCGCGGGGGTCAATCGCAGGCTCTGGTCAGAAGTCCGAGCACCGCCGTCCCGGGCTTGCCTTTGTCTGCGGTGCAGGCCATTGCTGCTGCCTATCAGATACCGCAGGCAGCGCAGCAGAGGATTTTCCAAGACAAGAAATGGCATGTAGCCAGACTCACTCCCTATGTCCAGAACATCAACACTGGCTACAACTCTCTTGGCGTCTGCTACCGCTTTTTCATCGGCAGGTTGTGGAATCCCGTAATCGCCTCCGCCATCTATGAAGCAGCCACCGGGATACCGCTGACCCCGGAGGAGTTTATGCTGGCTGGCGAGAGGGTCTGGAACCTGCAGAAAGTCCTGAACCTGCGTGAGGGATTCGGGAGAGAGCATGACCACCTACCAGCTAGATGGATGAACGAGCCGGTGCAGTTTGGCGACAGCGAGGTTTATCTTCAAGATTATGACAGGACGCATCGTCTCACCGCAACAGATATCGAGAAAATGCTTGACGCTTACTATGATGAAAGAGGCTGGAGTCTTGAGAATGGGAGCCCAACCAGAGAAAAACTTATCTCTCTGGAGCTGGATAGCATTGCGGGAGACCTGAAAAATGCCGGTAAAATATGAAAATCTGTATGGCTTGGTTCGCCAGATAGACCAGTGTCGCCACATTCTCACAAATAATATAGGTAGTTGTTCCGCCCATCTTTTTCACCGTAGCCCGTTTAATCCAGTCGGGGAAGTAGTCCGATATTTCTTTCTGGTAGAAACCCTCCCCCCTGATGCCGTCGGGGAAACGGTGTATGGTGAGCGGTCTGCCTTTGAGGTGAGACAACATGACTCCGGAGATGCGGCGGTAATACTGGATAAGCTCCCCCTTGGTGATGCCGTCATCGGTGAAGAAGACCTTGTCCGTCCGCTCAAGCTGGATAGTCCGCCCGCCGATTAGCTGAATCTCTGTGTCTATGGTGCTACTCCGATACGTTCAGCCAGCAGATTTCTACTTTTGACAAGCCGGGCAGAAGTAAGTCCCTCGCCCTCTCACCACGATGCGCTCTATTTCACCACCGCAGACACAGGTCTTGCCACCCAGCCGGTGGGCGACCTTAAAGGCAAAGTGGGCAGTACCCTTCTCGCCGCTTGGTCTATAGTAGTTCACCACGCTGGCGCCTTTACTGCGGATTGCTGCAGGCAGGATTTCGTCTATGGCTTTATAAAGACGCCTGACCTCTACGGTAGAGAGACTTGAGGCAGGTCTCAGCGGGTGGATTCTCGCGGCATAGAGGGCTTCATCGGCGTACATGTTGCCGATGCCGGCGATGGCGCTCTGGTCGGTCAGGACAGCTTTGATTGGAGCTTTTCGCCTGCCCAAAATTTCAGAGAGGACTTTGAGTGTGAAATCACCGCTGAGCGGTTCGGGGCCGAGCTTACCCGTAGCCTCAGCAACGTCTTTCGTCAGCCACATCCGCCCGAACTTGCGCGGGTCGCGGAAGTAGATAATGCTACCATCATCAAGGTAAATCACAGCACGGGTAAAACGCGGCATATCACCGGGGTCACAGCTGACCAGGAGCGAACCGCTGATTTTGAGGTGAATTACAAGATACTCGCCACTGGAGAGAAGAAAGATAAGGTATTTGCCACGCCGGCTGAGCCCGACTATCATCTGACCATTTAGCTTATGTGTGAATTCGTTACCGTCCAGATGACGGGTTATCTTCTCCCAGAGTAGCTTCACGACTGAGATGCGGCGCCCCAGGACATAAGGGGTAAGCTCGTTCCGGATGGTCTCGACCTCGGGAAGCTCGGGCATCAGTCCATCTTCCCCCCAGTTGCGCCCTATCTTTATGTCTACTTTAATGGGCACGCTCAGAATGACGGCTGAAGACATGAGGTCGGGCACCAGTTTTTTCATAAGCTCAAGCTCCGATTCGGGCACTTCAAAGATAAGCTCATCGTGCACCTGAAGAATCATCTTGCTCTTAAGCGCCCTTTTCTCCATTTCGTGGTGGAGACTGACCATCGCCACCTTGATGATGTCAGCCGAGGTACCCTGCACCGGCATGTTGATTGCCATGCGCTCCGCCGCTTCCCTAACCTGGCGGTTGGGAGAGTTAATCTCCGGAATATAGCGGCGCCGGTTCATGATGGTCTGGACGTAGCCCCGCTCCCGGACCTCCCTCTTGGTCGCATCCAGATAGCCCTTGACCCCGGGGTACTCGGCAAAATAGCTGGCGATAAAGCCCCTTGCCTGCTCCCGGGAAAGCTCAGTCGCCTGCTCCAGCCCGTAGTCGCTCATGCCGTAGATGACACCGAAGTTGACCGTCTTGGCGAGCCGGCGCATGTCCGGGGTCACCCTGTCCTGAGCCACACGAAACAAAGTGCTGGCGGTGGTGGCGTGGGCGTCTTTATTTTCCCTGAAAGCCTGAATCAGCTTGGGGTCTTGAGAAAGGTGGGCAAGAGAGCGGAGGTCAATCTGGGAGTAGTCCCCGGAGAGAAGATAGCTACCGGGCGGGGCGATAAAGGCTTTTCTTATCTCCCGTCCCCGCTCGCCGCGCACCGGAATGTTCTGCAAATTGGGGTCGCTCGAGGATAGCCGTCCCGTCGTGGTCTTGGTCTGGTTGAAGCTCGTGTGCACCCGCCCTGTCCTGGGGTTCACCAGTTCGGGCAGGGCATCAATGTAGGTTGACTTGAGCTTGGAGAGGGTACGGTAATCCAGAACGAGAGTAATGACTTTTACCTTTGGACTTTCACTCTCAGACAGGGTGCGCCGTAGCTCTTCAAGGACAGAGGCATCAGTGGAGTATCCGCTCTTGGTCTTGCGTGCTACCGGCAGCCCAAGCTCATCAAAGAGGACGGCGCCCAGCTGCTGGGTCGAGTTGATATTGAATTCGTGCCCGGCGGACTTGTAGATTTCCTCCTCAAGCGCCTTAAGTTCTGCCCCAAGCTCCCCTGACATCTTCCTAAGCAGTCCGGTATCAAGCATAACGCCGTTCCGCTCCATGGCGGAGAGCACAGGCACCAGAGGCATTTCAACCTCGGCGAAAAGACGCCAGAGACCCTGCTTCTCCAGTTCTTTTCCGAAAAGTTCGCTCAGGCGCAGGGTCATGTCCACATCGGCGGAGCAGTACTCGGCGACCCGCTCCAGCGTCACCTCGGACATGGGAATTTCCTTCTTACCCTCGCCGATGAGGTCAGAGATGGGCGTCATCTCCAGCCCCAGAAAACTCAGGGTGAGGACTTTCAGGCTCAGGCTCTTCTCCCCCAGGAGGTAGGCGGCGACCATGGTGTCGAAAGAAAGGTTTTTGGTTTCCACGCCGTGCTCAGCCATGACCGTCATGTCAAACTTGCCGTTGTGGGCGGTCTTCTTAAGACTGACCTCAGACATCACCGGCCTCAGATAGTTCAGGACAATCTCCAGAGGTAATTGGATAATCCCCTCGGGCTTTTTGTGCCCCAGCGGGATGTAATCAGCCCCACCAGATTTTATTGCGAAAGCGATACCGACCAGAGACGCCCGCATCACGTCAAGGCTATCAGTCTCGGTGTCAAAGGTGAAGCCCCCGGCTCCCTTGAGACGGGAGATAAGCGCCTTAAGTGCTTCTTCGTCACTGATAATGTTGTATTCGCAGGCTACTGGCAAAAGGGCTTGAGCTTCTTTTTTGACTTGCCCTTCCTTATCTCCGGGCAGACGCTCCACCAGACTGGAGAAACCCAGTCCGCGGAAGAGCTCGACCACCTTGCCCCGGTCGTAGTGGCTGAGCTGGCACTTCTCCAGGTCAAACTTAACCGGGGCATCGGTGACGATGGTGGCAAGCTCCAGGCTCTTTCTCGCCTGGGCTTCATACTCCTTCAGTGTCGCCATGACTTTCTGAGCGCTCCTGAGTTCTTTGAGCGATTTGACCTCGTCAATCCGCTCATAAATCCCTTGAATCCCGCCGAACTTCTGAATCAGCTTCGCCGCCGTTACGTCCCCCACCCCGGGCACGCCGGGGATGTTGTCCGATACATCGCCCTTGAGTGCTTTCAGGTCGGCAATTTGCCCCGGGATAATCCCGTACTTTTCGGCGACCCCCTTCTCATCGTACAGAGTAGTGTCACTGAAGGGTTTACCAGGATTGGGGTAGAGCACTTTTATCCCCGGGCTCACCAGTTGCATCATATCGGCGTCGCCGGTAACGATTATGGTCGGAACTCCCTTCTCCTGCGCCCTTCGAGCGATGGTACCCAGAATGTCGTCAGCTTCGTAGCCATCCAGCTCATAGACGGGGAGATTAAAAGCCTGAACCACCTCTCTCACCCGGTGCAGCTGGGGAACAAGCTCGTCCGGGGTCTCGGGGCGGTTCTTCTTGTAACCCTCAAATATCTTCTCGCGGAAGGTGGGCGCCGCCCGGTCAAAGGCAACGGCAATGCAATTCGGCTTCAGCTCATCCATAACCTTGAGGAGCATCGAGCTAAAGACATAGACCGCACCCACCACCTCGCCCGTTTTTAGGGTAAGGGACTTTCCGGTGTGGGCAAGGGCGTGGTAAGCGCGGTGCACCAGTGAGTTACCGTCAAAGAGGACGAGAAGCTCTTCCGCCATGAGGCTATTATAGCAGAGCAGGCTGATGCGGTCTAAACGAATCCTGAATCCCTTTCCCCGCCCGGGGTGGCTTCTGACGCCTTTTACGCCTGCCGAGGAAAGAGGTCTCGTTGTGGCTCGCCAGAATGAAACGGCTGGCTTCGGCAAGGAAAGTGGTGACCCCGCAGTTATCCAGATGGATGTTCCAGAAATAGCTATGGTCAAGCCCCAGGAGGGTGTAAACGATGACCTTGCCCACCACCTCGTGGGAGACAAAGACAACTACACCTTTGGGAAAACGCCTGACCGCCTGCTGAATCACCCAGAGCGCCCTCACCCGCACGTCGTCCAGGTTCTCCCCGCCCGGCATGGTCACCTGTTCAGGATGGTCAAGCCAGTCCTGGTAAAGCTCCCCGTACATCTCTTTCACCTGGTCATGGCTCAGCCCCTGCCACTCGCCGTAGTTGAAATCAATGAGGTCAGCGTTTTTCTCCACCGCCAGTTTGTGGGGCTGGGCGACGAGTTCGGCGGTGGCGAAGGCGCGCTTAAGGGGACTGGAGAGGACGGCATCCAGCTTTCTTTTCGCCAGATAAATGGCGACACGCTTTGCCTGCCTCACGCCGGTCTGATTCAGCGGAATATCCGTCCGACCGCGGAAAACGTCCTCCCGGTTCCAATCGGTCTCGCCGTGCCTTACCAGAATAATCTCGGTCATGGCTAAACCCTGCTGACGAAGCGGGCGACGACTTCAACTGGCTCACGTCGGCTCTCAAGCCGGTTCGCCGGGAAATCCCAATCGGGGTAGCCGATAGCGATTGAGATAACGAGTCGTTCCGGTTCCGGAATGCTGGTGAACTTCCTCACCACATCGGGGAAGTTCATGCCCTGCCCCATGATGCAGGTGCCCAGACCGTAATTAAGGGCGGTAAGACAGATGGTCTGAGCAAGAGCGCCGCAGTCAAAGTTTGAGTAGTGCTCGCCGAGAGAACTCTCCACGGAAAGATAGATTACCGCCGGGGCCTCGAAGAAACGCAGCCCCCGCCTGACCCAGTCCTCCCGCTTTTCCCGGTCGTCGCGCCCGATGCCCATGAGGTTGAAAAGCTGGATTCCCAGTTCTACCTGACGCTCACGGTAGACGCCCTCAAGCCGTCTTCTCTCCGGTATTTTACCGGCGGTATAAAGTTCAAGATTCCCCTTTTTTATCCCGTCCAGAGCCTCGCCCGAGACAACGGTGACTTTCCAGGGCTGGGTATTGGTGGCGGACGGGGAGCGGGTGGCAATAGCCAGAATTTCCTTAAGGACAGATTCGGGCACGGGGTCACTTTTGTAGCCACGGATACTCTTCCTGGTTTTGATGGCTTCGACGATGTCCAATGCTACCCCCGAAAAAGAGTCTTTATGTCATCGCGAGGAGCTTCAGCCCCGTGGCAATCTTATTCAATTCTTCTCCCTTTCGTAAAGGGAGACTGAGAGGGATTAATAATCCCCCTTACTCCCCTTCAGGGTGATACCTTACTCAGGGTGAACCCCTTTAAAAAGGGGAGTCTCTGCTTTGACATTACGCTAGCTCACAAACCTCGCCGAGACCGAGCCCAGTCGGTCGAAGGTCGCCCGGACGCTCGTCCCCGCCGCCACCGGTAGCGCCGCGGTGAGTGAGCCAGACATGATAAACTCACCCGCCTTCAGACTGAAATTCACGTCGTATTCCCCGAGCCGGTTCGCCAGCCAGGCGACTGCCTCAGCCGGGTTACCCAGCACAGCGGCGCCGGAGGCGGTCGCCACCACCTCACCATCCCTCTCCAGTGTGAGCCCGATGAGGCGGAGGTCAAGGTCTTCTATCCGGGTGAGCTTACTGCCCAGTATAATTGCCGCATTCGAGGCGCTATCGGCAACGGTATCCTGAATCTTGATTTTCCAGTCCCGGAACCGGCTGTCAATGATTTCAAGCGCCGGCATCACCCCGCAGGTCGCCTGAAGCACCTTAGCCACGTTCACCCCGGGACCCTTCAGGTCTTCTTTCAGCACGAAGCAGATTTCACTCTCCACCCGGGGCTGGATAAGACGAGTTAAGCTCAAAGGCACACTCTCGGGGACTACCGCAGTGTTCAGGATAAGCCCGTAGTCCGGCTCTCTCACGCCAAACATATCCTGCATGGCGCGACTGGTCAGCCCTATCTTCTTACCCACCACCACCGCCCCGGCACTCATCTTCTGCTGGATGACTCTAATCTGGATAGCGTAGGCATCATCGACGGTGAGCTCAGGAAACCGCTCCATAAGCGGCGCAACGGGCTTTCTGAGCCTTTCCGCAGTCAGTAGCTCGGCAGCTAAAGCATCCAGCTTTGATGCTTCCAAATCGCTTTATCCTCCTTAGGGGCCCTCATCAGAAAACTGCCTGATGTTGCGCGCCGGGAACGGCTTGTAGGCGTTCTTCAGCAGAGCCTCTTCGTTGAGGTCAAGCCCCAAACCGGGACCCTGGGGGAGCTTGATGTAGCCGTTCTCGACCTTAAGCGGATTCACCGAAATTTCATTGCCCTTGGGAATGAAGTGAACCATGTACTCCAGGATGAGGAAGTTCGGGATACAGGCGGATAGCTGGACACTCGCCGCCAGACCGATGGTGGTCGAGTTATAGTTGTGGGGCGAAACGACAATGGAATAAGGCTCCGCCATTGCCGCAATCTCTTTCAGTTCCAGGATGCCGCCGCAGCTACAGATGTCGGCGTTGATGATGTCAACAGCATGCTTCTCAAAGACCTCACGGAAGGCGGCTTTGGTGTAAAGCTCCTCACCGGTGACGACAGGTATCCTGATTGACCTCTTCACCTCAGCCAGAATATCAATATTAGCGGATGAGACCGGCTCCTCAAACCAGAAGGGGTTAAGCTCCTCAAACATCCGGGCTACCCTTACCGCGTGCATCGGGGCGAGCCGGCGGTGCCCCTCAATCAAAATGTCCACGTTAGGCCCGACCACCTGCCTTACCGCTTTAACATTTTCAAAGGCAGTCACCTCATCTTTGCGGTTCACAAAGGAGCGCCAGGGCCCAGGGAAAGGGTCAAACTTGAGAGCGGTGAAGCCCATTTTAATGACATCTGTCGCCTTCTTCGCGTAGTCATCGGGCGTCTTCGCCCCACCACCCCAGCCATTGGCGTAGACCCTTATTTTATCGCGGCAAGCCCCGCCCAAAAGGTTATAGACTGGCACGCCCAGCTTCTTGCCCACGATGTCCCAGAGGGCATGGTCGATGCCGCTGATGGCGCACCAGAAATCCATAGCACCGCGCCGAGAGGCGAAGTCGTCGTACATCACCTGAATAAAGTGCTTGATGTTGAAGGGGCTCCTTCCGATAAGATAGCGGGACATCTGCTTGACATGCTCGATAATCTGGGTGTCCCGGTCGGACTGGGTGTAACACTCCCCCCAGCCCACGATACCTTCGTCGGTGGTAATCTTGACGAAGTCCCAGTTCTTGCCCACCCCGGGATGGACGATAAAAGTTTTGACCTCAGTGACCTTCATCTATACCCTCCTTTTGCGGTGATTTTGGCGCTATTATACCAGTTCCTTGCGGGAAATAGAGCCACCATTACGCTGTAAAACTGATGAAACCAATCAAGCGCCAGAGAAGTTTATCTGATGCTCTTCCTGCCCGCGGCGAGACTGAAGAGGAAAAGGAAACCAAAGGTAGTCACTCCCGTAACCAGCATATCACCGACCAGCTCGCCGATGGTGGCGTGGAAGAGTCTGATAAGGAGAAGCTGAAAAGCCAATGCTCCAAGCACCAAATAAGCGACTTTGGTCTGGTTAATCGAGAGAAGATAGCGCATGGCGACGTGAGCTAGCCCGAAGAGCATGGTGGCTAAAGCATAGGTGCTTAAATAGCCTGATACCCCCGGGTATTTGCCATTGTAGAGTATGCCCACAATAAGACGGGCAAAGAGAACGTAGCCAAATACGACCGCTCCCGAAATCAAAGAGGTAAGCAGTAAAGCCCTCATAAAAACACGACTGTGGTTGCCACCCCTCTCAAAGAGGGTAGCAGTTTGGGGGAACATCGCCGTGGCTACTCCGACAGGCGCATAGAGCGCGATCCTACCCAAGACAGCAATAGCAGCATAGCTACCCGCCTGAGTCGCGGTGAGGTAGTGCTTGGCCAAGACTGCATCCAGATTGGTCAGGGCATTAAAGCCCAAAACAGAGAGTAGGACATAGCCGGCGTAGACACCGATGCCCCTTATTTTCAGCTCTTTACTCTCGCCTCCGGGTAGACTACGCATCCAGAAGAAAGAGACCAAAAGAGCTATCATGTAAGAGACTGGGAAAGCGATAAGCCCCCCATAAATACCAAGACCGAGGTAGACCAGGCTGGCTCCGACCAACATTAGAAAAAAGGACTCTGAAGCCAGGGAAATGCCCAAGGGCAGGAAACGCTGTAACCCGGCGAATGTGCCCTGATTGGCGTAGAAAAGGAAAATAAAAAGCATGGCTGAGAAAAGGGTTACGACATAGAGTGGCTTGTCGATATTAAGAAATCGGGCAATAAAGCTGCTACCCAGAGTAAAGAGGGCAAAGGTGACCAATCCGATAACTAATGCCCTCTTGAGGAAAAAGCGCCTGAGGTAGCCCAGATTTTCAAGCTCATCTTCTGCCCTGAGTTTGGAAACAAACCGGGCAACGGTAGTACTTACCGCCTGCGCCGAAATCGTGACGATATAGAAGAGAGAGGTAAGACTAAAGAGAGTGCCGTACGCCTCAGGTTCAAGGAGAATGCCCATCGCAAGCTGATAAAGATACATAAAGACCCCGGATATAACAGAGAAGACGACCATAGTTACCCCCTGGATGGCTATGTCGTCGCGCCTCAGTAAATTTCTGAATCTAGAGACCATTTCCTCTCGGCTCGACTTATCCTGTGACATAAGATGCTTCCACGTTTGCCCCGATTGAGCCTAGATTATAGCATGATTGAACCGGCACTCGCCTGAGACTGTTAAAGGACATAAGCGCCTTTCAAGTCCAATACTGCGCCGCCGTCCAATCCACATGTCATAAGGCATCTCATTTGACTTCTCAGTGCCAACTGGTATTAAATATTTGTCGCAACTCGGCAATCAGATAAAACCAGCCTAGTGTGAGTGTAGTGAACAAAGCGGTGCTTCTGGACCGGGACGGGACGATAATGCGGGACGTGAATTACTGCCGGCGGGTTGAGGACGTGGAGCTTCTCCCCGGCGCCGCCAGCGGGCTGAAGCTGCTCAGCGATGCCGGATTCATACTTGCTATCATCACCAACCAGTCAGGTGTGGCAAGGGGTTAGGGGTTATATAGATTTGTCCGAAAACGACTGAAAGCAACACAATGAAAATCCCACTAAGCGAATTCAGTAAGAAAGCTAAGCTAGTCAAAGAGAGTGATAGATACGAAGTTTATGATTTGGTCTTGGACAATTTAGTTTTATCGATGACGGTGCTACATCGGGATAAGTCCACAGTTGGACATTTGCATAATGATCTAGATGAGATTTATTTTTTTATCGAAGGCCAAGGGAAAATCGAGCTAGACAAGCAAGAAGAGGTCGTGAGCAGTGGAGACATTATTATAGTACCCCGAAATATCTTCCATCGTGTTTCTAACGAAGGTCATGACAACCTTACCTTTCTCTGTGTCTTTGAGAAATATCAAGGCAGAGGGAAGTAAATAATGAAGCAAAAATTATCTAACCTGAAAGCCCTTATTCTCAGTGGAGGCAAAGGGACAAGACTTAAGCCCCTCACCAACACTATGGCGAAGCAACTGGTGCCGGTGGCAAACCGCCCGGTTCTCTTTCGTGTCCTTGACCACGTAAAGGAAACCGGGATTACCAATATCGGAATCATCATCTCCCCGGAGACAGGAGGCTTCGTCAAGGAAGCGGTAGGGAACGGTTCAAAATGGGGGGCGAAGATTACCTACATTTTACAGAGTGAGCCAGCGGGGCTGGCACATGCGGTAAAAACGGCTCAAGACTTCCTTAAGGACTCTCCCTTTCTTATGTTTCTGGGCGACAACCTGATTGAGG
Organism: Chloroflexota bacterium; assembly: GCA_043800335.1. Lineage (GTDB taxonomy): Bacteria > Chloroflexota > Dehalococcoidia > Dehalococcoidales > JAZDNC01 > JAZDNC01. The sequence goes on along the minus strand of JAZDNC010000090.1, from coordinate 7,490 downwards.
GGGGTATCATTAGTTTTGTACGTGACTTTAATTTTCGTACTACTCAGGCTTCAATCTTGCTCAAGGAGGTCCCCGACCCGCGCCTTTTCGGTGTCGCTGAGCTCGATGGCAAGGGGAAGGTCATCCGTCTCACGGAAAAGCCTAAGGAGCCCCGGAGCAATTTGGCACTCATCGGAGTCTACCTCTTCGCCCCTGGTATTCACGACGCCATCAGCAAAATCAAGCCGTCGTGGCGGGGCGAACTAGAGATAACCGATGCCATCCAGCGCTTGATTGATGACAAGAAGGTGGTCACCAGTCATGTCTTTAAGGGCTGGTGGTTGGACACGGGCAAGAAGGACGACCTCCTAGAAGCTAACCGATTGGTATTGGATGAGTATACTCGAAGAAGTATTAAGGGCAGGACAAGCCCTGACTGCACTATCGCCGGCAGGGTGGAAATCCAAAGTGGCGCCGAAGTAGTGGCCAGCACCATTCGTGGGCCCGTCTCGATTGCCACTAACTGCCGGATCGAGAAATCCTTTATCGGTCCGTTTACCTCAGTCGGCGCCGGGACTGTGATTGAGGACTCCTACGTTGAACATTCAGTAATCCTTGAGAACTGCCGTATAAGTCAGGTGGAAAGGCTTTCGGACTCGATTATTGGTAAGAACGCCGAGGTCAAAAAGTCCCTCAGGAACTTTAAGACCGTCCAAGTATTTATTGGCGACGACGCTAAGATTGAACTGTAGAGGTAATGACAATTGGAGACAAACAGGCAATAGGAACGAGCCAGAGTAAACAAGTCATGGGACTGGCTTTGCCCACCATAAGTAATATTCGAAGAAGGGAAATCGGGAATGAAGGTTCTGGTCAGCGGTGGCGCCGGCTTTTTGGGCTCAATTCTGCTGCCCATGCTTCTGCAAAAGGGATACGAGGTAAAAGTCCTGGATAAATTCTATTTCAGAATTGACTCTCTGAAGGGCATGGCGGGCAAGCCGAGCCTCGAGATAATAAACGCCGACACCAGACAGTTTGACCCCATACTGCTGGGTGATGTTTATGCGGTGATAGACCTGGCGGCGATTTCCCAGCCTGACCCGCAGGCTCTCATTGACCCGGCATTGTATTATGGCATTAACTATCTGGCTCCGGTGAGAGTGGCAACCTTGAGCAAGATAAAGGGAGTAAAGAAGTATATCTTCCCCTCGACCTGCAGTGTATATGGGGTGCAGACCGAAATCGTCAACGAGACATCCAAGATAAACCCGATTGATAGCTATGCCGAAACCAAGGCTATGGCTGAAGAGCCGATAATGAAGCTAAATAGTGGCGACTTCAAAGTTACCATACTCAGGTTCGCTACCCTTTACGGCTTCTCGCCCAAGATGAGGTTTGACCTGCTTCTCAACGGCATGACCCTGTCCGCTCTGCAAAATAACAAAATTATGATTCAGGGTGACGGCGAGCAGAAGAGACCCCTAGTCCATGTCAGAGACGCCGCCAAAGCTATCATGGCGGCCCTTGAAGCCGACGAGGGTAAGGTTGCCGGGCAGGTCTTCAACGTGGGGAATAATGACCAGAACTTCAAGGTTCACGAGGTAGCCGAGTTGATAAGGTCAGAACTAAAAGGGTTAGACTTTCAGCGTTACGGCGACCCGGACCTGAGGTCCTACCATGTCAACTTTGATAAGATTTTCAAGGTTCTGGGGTATCAGACTGAATACACTCCGGTAGCTGCGATAAACGAAATAAAAAAGGCTATGGCAGAGGGATTCAAGCCGATAGACAGCCACTGGGTTATCAGGTGGTGGGTCAAGCTGAGTAAAGAGGGAAAACAGTGGTGAAGGTAGCCATCATCGGCGCCACGGGGCAACTGGGGACTGACCTTAGCAAAGAACTGGCACAAGTGAATCCCTTTTGCTTGGGGCATCGGCAGGTTGAGGTCGGTAACCTCTCCTCGGTAAAGGAAGCACTTCTGGCATATAAACCGGATGTCGTCATCAATACCGCCGCTTTCCACAAAACCGATGATTGTGAATCCGACCCGGATCGGGCCTTTCTGGTAAATGCTATCGGGGCGAGAAATGTAGCCGTGGTTGTTCAAGATATCGGGGCAAAGCTGGTTCACATCTCCACCGACTATATCTTTGGCGGAGGGGTTGCGTCCCATGCCCCCTACACTGAGTTCGAAGCGCCTGTGCCGCTAAGTATTTACGGCAAGTCTAAACTAGCTGGAGAATACTTTGTGCAGCATCTCTGCCACAAACACTTTATTGTCCGCTCTTCAGGTCTTTTCGGAGTTGCCGGCGCCAGTGGTAAAGGAGGAAACTTTGTAGAAACCATGCTGAGGTTGGCGAAGGAGAAAGAAGAGCTTAGGGTAGTAAACGACCAAGTCTTCTCCCCAACCTACACCAAAGACCTGGCATGGAAAATAACCCAGCTTATAGACACAGAATACTATGGGATATTCCATATCACCAATAAAGGTTCTTGCTCTTGGTATGAGTTAACCAAGGAAATCTTAAGATTGGCAGGCTTGAAAATTCCTGTCGTTCCCATAACTTCTGACCAGTATCCCCAGAAAGCAAAAAGACCTAATTTTTCAGTGCTGGATAACTACCACTTAAGACTTCTGGGCATGGATGACATGAGACCGTGGCAGACGGCTTTAAGAGACTACATGAAGGAGAAGGGACATCTGGCTAAATAGTCAGAATCGGGCGTTTTCAATTCTGAGGGAGCGAGGTGATTGACTTGAAAGAGTATCCACTAGACGGCGTGCGCACCTATGAGCTTAACGTGATTCCCGATGAAAGGGGCTTCTTCGCCGAGGCGATACGGCAGGACTGGGGCAGTTTTGTAGACGAATGGGTGAGCCAGGCGAACCTGAGCTATAGCTACCCGGGTATCGTCAGAGCCTGGCACCGGCACGTCCGCGGCCAAGTAGACTACTTCCTGGTGCTCCGGGGGGCAATGAAAATCTGCGCCTATGACGAGAAATCAAGGAAGCTTTGCGAGGTCGTTGCCAGCGAGAAGAAGCCAACCCTGGTAAGAATCCCGGGGCACTACTATCACGGCTCCAAGACCATCTCGGCGGAACCTTCGTTAACCATGTACTTTGTGAACCGGATGTATGACTATAAAAACCCCGACGAGGAACGACGTCCCTGGGACGACCCGCAGATTATCCCATCCGAGATAAACGGCAGCCGGAACGACCCCAGGGTAAATAAGCCCTGGGACTGGTTTTACCCCCCCTACAAGTAAAGAATCTCTCATCTAAATCTGAGATAAACGATGTTGGTTTAGATACCTGTACCGAAGCCTCATCGCCCCGGCGATTGACAAAGAGTTCTCTCTCACTTAAAGTAGAGCCAGTAGTAATCTCCAGACCGAGGAGGTTTTTCAATGTATGACCTTCTGATTAAAGGCGGCAGGCTCATCGACCCGGCACAGAACCTCGACGGCAAAATGGACATCGGCATCAACAAAGACAAAATCACCGCGCTGGCTAAAGACATTCCGGCAGGGCAAAGTGCAAAAGTAATAGATGCCTCAGGCAGTATCGTTACCCCTGGTCTGATTGACTTCCACTGCCATGTCTATGACGGCGTCATCAGGAACGGGGCTGAGATTGATACCGCCGGGGTAAGGCAGGGGGTAACCACCCTGCTCGATGCGGGAAGCGCCGGTGAGGCGAACTTCCCCGCCTTCCCCAAGTACCTCATCCCCAGAGCATGTACCTCAGTCTTCTGTTTTCTCCATATCAGCTCCCTGGGGCAGAGCCTCCAGCCCGAGCCATATGACATGCGTGAGATTGACCCTGAGTTGACCAGTAAGATGATTAGCGCCTACCCCGACCTCATCAAGGGGGTGAAACTGCGCCTCGTCGGCGGACTCATCGCCCGCAATGGACTTGAGATTTTCAAAACGGCGAAACGGGTTGCTAAAGACCTGAAACTGCCCGTCATGATACACATCGGCGACCCACTTAATCTAGCGCCGCCCGCCCTCACCCGCGAGGTCCTGACCCTGATGGAGAAGGGCGATATTCTGACCCACGTCTTCAGCGCCAAGCAAGGGAGCGTGTTTACTGACGGGGTTTTTGTTCCCGAATTTAAAGAGGCGATGGCAAGAGGCGTCATCTTTGACGTCGCCCACGGGCGCAACAACTGCAGCTTCGAGGTCGCCCGCCGGGGTATGTCACAGGGTATCATGCCCACCACAATTTCAAGCGATGTCACCTGCGCTTCCCTCACCGGACCTACCTACGGGCTCACCGCCACCATGTCCAAGTTTTTAGCCCTGGGGCTTGACCTGAGGCAGGTTATAACCATGACCACCATTAACCCGGCGCGGCTCCTGGGCATCGCAGATAAGGTCGGCAGTCTCAGGCCGGGCATGACCGCTGATGTATCAATCCTTAATCTTGAGACCGGCAAATGGAAGCTCATTGATGCTGAAAAACAGGTACTCGAGGCGACACGGCTTTTCGTGCCGAAACTGACCATCAAGACAGGCAAGGTGGTCCTGCCCAGACTGGTCGCCCTGCCCGAGCGGGTAAAGTAATCTACCGAGAGCGGTGGCGCAGCTTCGTACGGTATAAGCCATGAATCAGAGTAGCTGTGAGGGAGGCTAACATGGAAAACATCATCGGCAGTAACTGGAGATTCCAGCACATCGGCGCTATTGTCCGGGACATGGACATGGCGCTAAAGTATTACGCGTCGCTGGGCATCTTCACCATCCAGCCCGAAACTCCGCCGGCTCCCGGCACCCCCGCCATCGCTGTCTACGAGGTCTACGGCAAGACACCCACGACCACGAGCCGGGCGAAGCTCAGGAACGCCTACATTGGGCCTCATCGGTTTGAGCTTATCTCGCCGACGCCGGGCAGTCCCCTGTTTGAAGAGTTCCTCAATAAAAAGGGCGAGGGCATTCACCACATCGCCTTCGCCGTGGACGACCTCGATGCCGAGGTGGAGAAGCTCAAGGCAAAAGGAATCCCGGCGGTGATGAGGATGAAGCGCACCGATGGCAGGGGCATTGCCTTCTTTGACCTGAGCCAATACGGCGGCGTCTTTATCGAGCTTACCTCGATGGTGGCGAGATAAAACCGGAACTGTCGCTGTCTAGTCCAAATATGGTAAACTTATTTTAAATCTTTCTGCCAGGACATCCTCGGTGGCTTGTCGGGAGGTGCGGCATGAGAATCGGTGCTTTTGAGATTAACGAGCCTCCAGTAAAACTTAAAGACCCCCACGCCATGGTCATGCTCCGCCCCTGGGTGGATGTGGGCTCCGTCGGCACTCTCACCCTGGCCAGGCTGGAAACCCAGTTCGCGGCGCAGGAGCTGGGCAAACTCGCCCAGCCGGGCAATTTCTTCGATTTCACCCGCTACCGCCCGCTGACCTTCTACCAGGAGGGACGCCGCCGGCTGAACATTCCTAACAGTCCCATATATTACGCCAAGAGAAAGGGACAGAACGACCTCATCTTCCTCCATCTCCTCGAACCACACTCGCATGGTGAGGAGTATGCCGAGTCTGTCATCAGCGTCTTGAAGGAGTTCAATGTCCAGAGATACTGCCTTCTCGGCTCCATGTACGACATGGTGCCCCACACCCGCCCCCTGCCGGTAACGGGAGGTGGGGTGGGTAAGAAACTTGAGCCTGCGCTGAAAAGAGCCGGTATCGAGCAGGGGCGCTACGAAGGGCCTACCACCATCATGTCAATTGTGCCCCTGAGGGCGAGTGAGATGGCGATTGAGACCCTGAGTCTCATCGTGCACCTGCCCCAGTACACCGAGACCGAGGAAGACCACATCGGTGCGGTAAGACTGATGCAGGTCCTGAGCCTGCTCTACGACGTCGCCGTAGACGAGAATGACGTGCGTAAGGCGGAGCAGGAGCGCAAGCAGATTGATGCCATCGTCAACCGCAGTAACCAGCTCAAACAGGCTCTCGCCCAGCTGGAAGCCAGCTACGACACCCGCCTGGCAAAAGAAGAGCAGAAGAAGACGCCGGAGCTATCTCCAGAGGTGGAAAAATTCCTCAAAGAGATGGACAAGCGCTTCAGGCAGAGCTAAGGGTGACCATGAAACCACCGCTTTTTGATGATTTTCTGAAGAGCCAGGACAGCCTCCGGGTTTACGAAAACGACAGGCTCATCTTCGCATCAGACAAGGACAGACTTATCCCCCTTATGGAGTATCTGGGCAAATTCGGCACGAGCCACAAGGGGCTTACCCTGATGGACAGAATAATGGGTAACGCTGCGGCTTTGCTTACCGTTAAGGCCGGCGGCGTCGAAGTCTTTAGCCCATTAGGCAGTAAGCTGGCGGTTCAGACCCTTACCAGATTCGGCGTCAAATACACCCTGAGTGAAATTGCCCCCGTTATCCAGATGCCGGACGGCGGGATGTGCCCGATGGAAAAGCTCTCGCTGGGCAAGGAGCCGGACGAGTTCTACCAGATAATAAAAACCATGTTGAAAGAACACCCGGCCACCGCATAGTCCAATGGCAATCATACGCCGGGGAAAACCGGAGGATGTAAGCTCTATCCGCCACGTCAATGAGCTGGCATTCGGCAGAAGGGAATACAAACGATTAACGGGGGTTTGATATGGGCTACTACCCTTACCGGGGAGGGGCAGCAGGGATTCTTAGGGACAAACACAAAACAGCAGAAGCAGCAGAATACTTGCTAGCTGACCAACAAATCATTAGTCTTGCAAAAGAAGTTCTTACGCCTGCGAAATACAAAGAGGCAGAATCGATAGCTATCGCCCTTACAGGTAAGAAGGCTGTGAAGGATGAAGCACGTGCAAGGCTGATGGGAATAGTCCGTCCTCCCCCTAAAAGGCCAATCTATTATGCGCAGATGGAGATTCAATCTCTTCCAAGATGGACGAGAGACTGCCTAAGATATTTAGGCGATTACGTAGATATGCTGACTAAAACCGCAGTCTACGACCTCCAGAATAACAAGTCAATATTCAGGAATTCTTTTGGCCCGTCAATCAAAGCCTTTGAATCAGTTTACCGCTTAGAAGTTGGTCTTGCCACATACCTAAGACAATACAATCTCTTCCTATATCGACCCGCGAAACACGATTTCACGCTTCCCAGAGGAAGGACAATTCACAGATTCACTTCTAGAGAAGTCGTGTTATCAGCATGCGTCACCATGGAGTTGGGACGAAGGTTGTGCAAACTTTCAAAGCTCGCGGAACAGGTAAGGAAAGATGAAGAGAACATATAAATAGCCCTCGGTCACCCGGGCTATTTACCTACGCTTCAGGTTCGTCCCGACAAAGCCGGTGGATTGGCTGTGAGTTCGATGTCCCCGGAGAAGCTTGGATGGTCTTGGAGCTCAGGCGAGGGGCTCTCGCCGGACGCAGGGACACGGGGGCGCCCGACTTCAAGGAAGCCTCAAAGCCAGTAGCGAAAAAGACTGAAACTCGCAGTGCTAAAATGAGATGAGCAAAGAAAGGGGATAATAGCG
>JAZDNC010000073.1:0-16385 GCA_043800335.1 Chloroflexota bacterium | reverse complement strand
GTTAAGCCTAGCTCAGGAAAAACTACGTTGTCAAGAAAGTCACTCAAGATAAACTTAGGAAGTACTACCTATTGTTACCTTAGCTTGGTTTCTCTGAAGCTAAATGGAGCCGGCGGGATTCGAACCCGCTACCTTTTGTCTGCCAGACAAACGTTCTCCCGAGTGAACTACGGCCCCGCGGATGCCTAATAATCTAGCACAAAAACTCAGGGGAGGCAAGAAAATCCCGCCTCCCCCCCGAGTTTAGCTTCTGCTTCTAACCGCCTGCGGCTTCTTCACGGCAAAGCTGAGTCCCTCATTCCCGGCATCAACCAGAATCCGTTCGCCCTCCTTGTATTCCCCGCTCAGGAGCTTGAGAGCTAGAGGGTTCTCCAGGTGGCGCTCAATAGCCCGCTTCAGGGGTCTCGCCCCGAACTGGGGGTCGTAGCCCTCCTTGACCAGCCAGGCTTTGGCGGCATCGGTCAACTCAATCTCCAGCTTGCGCTCGGCGAGGTGCTTCTGTAAGTCCTTAATCAAGAGGTCAACGATGCTCCTCAGCTGTTCTTCGGTAAGCTCGTGGAAGACGATAATCCCGTCCAGCCGGTTGATGAACTCGGGACGGAAGAGGCGCTTTACCTCGCCCATGACCTTGTCCCGCATCTCCTCATAGCCCTGTTTACGGGCTTTATCGGTGGGACGGGCGGCGGCAAAGCCCATGGTCATATCGCGGCGGATTAGCTCGGCACCGACGTTTGAGGTCATGATGATAACGGTGTTCTTGAAATCAACCGTCCGCCCGTGCCCGTCGGTGAGACGCCCGTCGTCCAGCACCTGGAGCATGGCGTTGAAGACCTCGGGGTGGGCTTTTTCAATCTCGTCAAGGAGAATGACCCGGTAGGGGCGGCGCCTGACCGCCTCGGTGAGCTGTCCCCCTTCCTCGAAGCCGACGTAGCCGGGCGGGGCGCCGATGAGACGGGAGACGGTGTGCCGCTCCTGATACTCCGACATATCAAGCCGGACCATGGCGTTTTCATCCTCGAATAGGAACCAGGCAAGGGTACGGGCAAGCTCCGTCTTACCCACGCCGGTGGGCCCCAGGAACATGAAGCTCCCGATGGGTCGCCTGGGGTCTTTAAGCCCGGAACGGCTCCTCCTGATGGCTTCAGAGACCGCCTGCACCGCCTCCTCCTGATTTACCATCCGCTCGTGGAGCCTGTCTTCCATGTGAACCAGCTTCTGGGTCTCCCCCTCCAGCATCTGGGAAACCGGGATGCCCGTCCAGCTGGAGATAAGCCGGGCGATGTCCTCGGCGGTGACCTCATCTGAGATTTTCTTTTCCTTGAGCCAGCGGTCCTTGGTGCTGCGGTACTCCTTCTCCAGCTTGAGGCGGTCGCTCTTAAGGCGGGCGGCTTCCTCGTAGCTCTGCCTGCCGGCAGCGGCTTCTTCCTCGCTGGTAAGGTGCTTCAGCCTCTGCTCCAGATTCTTTACCTCGGGCGGAGCGCCCTCGGCATCAATCCTGATTTTGCTGGCGGCTTCGTCAATGAGGTCAATTGCCTTATCGGGCAGGTTCCTTTCGGTGACGTAGCGCTGGGAGAGCCTGGCGGCCGCGGCAAGGGCTTCGTCAGAAATCTTGACCTGGTGGTGCGCTTCGTAGCGGGGACGGAGACCTTTAAGTATCTCTATTGTCTGCTCAACCGTCGGCTCGACGACATAGACCGGCTGGAAACGCCGCTCCAGCGCCTTGTCCTTTTCGATAAAGCGGCGGTAATCGTCCAGGGTAGTGGCACCGATACACTGCATCTCGCCGCGAGCCAACGCTGGTTTGAGCATGTTGGAGGCGTCGATGGCGCCCTCGGCGGCGCCCGCCCCGACCACGTTATGAAGCTCATCAATGAAGAGGATGACCTCGCCCTTTGCGCTTCTCACCTCGTCCATCACCGCCTTGAGCCGCTCCTCAAACTCCCCACGGAACTTGCTCCCGGCAACCAGTGAGCCCATGTCCAGAGCGATGACCCGCCGCCCCTTGAGAGAATCCGGGACATCATCGGCGGCAATCTTCTGGGCGAGTCCCTCGGCGATGGCAGTCTTGCCCACCCCGGCTTCACCGACGATGACGGGGTTGTTCTTGGTGCGCCGGGTGAGAATCTGCATCACCCTCTTTATCTCCTCGTCCCGCCCGATGACCGGGTCAAGCTTGCCCGCTCGCGCCAGCTGGGTGAGGTCACGACCGTATTTATCCAGCGAGCGGTAACGGCTCTCGGCACCGGCGTCGGTCACCCGATGTGCTCCCCGGATTTCCTGTAGCGCCCGGTAGATTTTCTCCTGGTCGACGCCAGCCCCACGGAGGATGCGAACCGCCTCCCCGCTAGGCTCCGAAGCCATGGCAATCAGGATGTGCTCGGTACCGATGAACTCATCCTTGAAGCGATTTGCCTCGTCCCCGGCTACCTTGAGCAACCGGGCTACCCGCGGCGTGGCGTAAATCTGCATCGTTTCATAGGCGATACGCGGTGCGTTCTCAATCACCCCGATTACCTCGCTTTTAAGGGCTTCAATATTTACCCCCAGTCTGGCCAGAATATCGGGCACCAGACCCTCATTCTGCTCCAGCATGGCGAGCAGAATGTGCTCTACGTCCCATTGATTCTGCTGGGAGCGACGCACCAGCTCCTGGGAGGAAGCTATTACCTCCCTCGCCTGTTCGGTGAATTTATCCTGACTCTGACTCATCATTTTTACCTGCCTCTCTCAGTTTCTCCAGTTCCGAGGTCAGTTCCATCACTTCCCTCTGTAATCCTGACAAATGCTCCAGCATACGCAAAATAACCTCAACCCCCGCCAGATTGACCCCCATGTCATCCATGAGGCTTTTCATTCGGCGCAGGACTTCAATATCTTTCTCCGAATAAAGCCTGATATTTCCCTTGGAGCGAGATGGCTCAATCAGCCCCACCCGCTCATAATAACGTAAGGTGTAGGTCTCAACCCCCACCAGCTTAGCCGCGACGCTGATGACATAGCGCGGGTCATTCTCTCTCGTCATAACAACCTCCGCTTAACCATCCCGCCTGAGTTTCCTGAATTCATCTAAAAGCCTTCTTTCCTCGGCAGAAAGCTTCTGGGGCAAGACCACACTAACTTTGGCAAAAAGGTCGCCGCGGGCTGAATCGCCGAGGCGTGGCGAACCCTGACCAGTAAGACGAAAGACCCGGCCGTTCTGGGTCTCAGGCGGAATTTTAAGGGCAATCTTGCCTTTTAGAGTAGCGAGCTCAACCTCACCCCCCAGCATGGCAATCGTCAACGGCACCGGGACGTCGGTATAAAGGTCATCGCCCTTACGCTCAAAAGCGGGGTGTGGCTTCACCGAGATGATGAGATAAAGGTCACCCCTCTCCCCACCCCCAACGCCCGATGCGCCCTGACCGCTGAGGCGCACCCGCGAGCCGTCTCTTACCCCGGCTGGTATCTTAGCCTCAATCCTCCTTACTCTGGAAACGACACCGCTGCCCCGGCAGGTGGAGCAGGGGACGTTCTGTATCCTGCCCGTGCCCTTGCAGGCGGGGCAGGTCTCCGGGGACTCAAGAGAAATCGTACGTGTTACCCCGCTAAAGGCTTCCTCAAGCGTTATTTCAACCGGCTGGGCGATGTCCTCGCCCCTTCTAACACGGGAGCGCCTGCCGCCGAAACGACCGGCAAGAAGGTCTTCAAAGAGGCTACCCATGTCGCTATCCTCAAAGCGGAAGCCCCGTGTCCCGCCGGAACTAAAGTCCCGGAAGGGTGTGCCGCCCTGACTCTGAGCGGTACGGAACTGGTCGGCGTAGCGCCACTGGTCGCCGAACTCGTCGTACTTCTTGCGGGACTCCGGATTGGAGAGGACCTCGTAAGCCTCGTTTATTTCCTTGAATTTGGCTTCTGCCGACTTGTTGCCGGGGTTGACGTCGGGATGATACTTCCGGGCCAGCCGGCGGTAAGCCTGCTTTATCTCCTTATCACTAGCATTACGGCCAACGCCCAGTAGCTTATAATAGTCTTTCTCTGCCATTCTGACGCCTCGAATTTAATTGTATTATAGAACGACACCATCTTAAAGTCAAGTAGAATTGTCATATTTTATAATAATAGGATACGAAGAGACTTAATAATTATTTATCAATTTTGAGATGAATCTGATTGTCATTGCGAGAGAAGGGGAGTCTAACCACTTTAAGGAGATTGCCTCGTCGCGGAGTTTACCCTGAGCGAAGCGTGAGGGCTCCTCGCAATGACAGCGAACGACTCTTCGGGCTGAAGTCCTAGATGACGCCGACTAAAGCCAAGGGTGCCGGACTCAGCCAGGGAAAATTCGGACGTGCCGGAAGAGAGCGAAGCTAACCTGAGAGCGGGCTGGGCGGTAAGACGGGGCTGGCTTGCTTCTCAGCCTCGCCGAAGACGGCAAGAAACTGCTTCAGTATCCTCGCGGTAGCCCCCCAGATGATTCTATCCTGATATTGATAATAGTAAACGCTTTGTGGCTTACCTTCCCTCAGCCTGATTTCTTCACGGCAGCAATTCTTGTCCAAAAGTGCCGCAGATGGGACGGAAAACACCTCAGCCGTCTCATAAGGGGCAAGCTTAAACTCAAAGGGCCAGGGTATCAAGCCCACGAAAGGATAGATAAGGTAGCCGGAGGAACTGGTCGGGGTATCATCAAGAGCGCCCAGTATCTCAATACTAGAAGGCGGTAAACCTATCTCTTCGTAGGACTCGCGTAGCGCAGTGTTGAGCAAAGAGCCATCCCCCACCTCAAAAGCCCCACCGGGGAAGGCAACCTGACCACTGTGTTTTAATAACGCCTCCGTCCTCCTGGTGAACAAGATATGATACTGCCCTTCACAGGAAAACATGGGAATTAAAACAGCAGCGGGTATCGTGCCATTAGTGCTGCCCGCCACTCTCGGTCTTGAGGCTAGAAGCTGACGCAACTCTTCTTTCATAGTTAGCTTAAATGATACCACCAAATGCCATGACAGGACAAACCGCCCGAAACTTGGGTAGTGTGTCAATTTGAAAAGGTGAGGACTTCTTTGCATGGATAATGGTTATGCTGAAATCACAGCATAAACCGGCAAAGTATCCTCACCAATGCAAATCATAGCATTTTATCGTGGAGTATCAAAATGAACAAAGAAATAGTTTTGATAGAGTGGGTAGATAGTAAGGGCATGGAGCGGTGGGAATATCTTGATGAAATAGAGACAATGCCGAAACTTGACAAGCCCCGAACTATCTATCTATACTAAAGAAAACTTCTCCCCCCAAGCTGTGAAAGCGAGCCTTCATTTGAACCCGTGTTATAGCTCCTAGATGTCAAAGTATATTTTTGTTAGCGGTGGCGTGGTCAGTTCCGTTGGCAAAGGTGTCACTGTCGCCTCAATCGGCACCATCCTGAAAAGCCGTAATATCACCGTCTCCGTCCAGAAGCTTGACCCTTACCTGAATGTTGACCCGGGGACGATGTCCCCCTACCAGCACGGCGAGGTCTTTGTCACCGAGGACGGTGCCGAGACCGACCTTGACCTGGGGAACTATGAGCGCTTTATTGATGTCAAGTTGACCCGTGAGTCCAATGTCACCGCCGGGCAGATTTATAGCTCCGTTATCACCCGGGAGAGACAGGGCGACTTCCTGGGCGGTACCATCCAGGTGGTGCCCCATGTCACCAACGAAATCAAAGATAGGTTTAAGGAGCTGGCCGAAAAGTCCCGGGCTGAGGTGCTCGTCATTGAGGTCGGCGGCACGGTGGGCGACATTGAAGGACAGCCTTTCCTGGAAGCGATAAGACAGATGAGAAAGGATATCGGCAGGGATAATGTGCTCTATGTCCACGTCACTTACCTGCCCTATCTCGCGGCGACCCAGGAGATTAAGACCAAGCCCACCCAGCACAGCGTGAACGAGCTCAGACGCATCGGTATCCAGCCCGACGTCATCATCTGCCGCAGTGATTACCCCATTCCGGAGGGGGTGACCGACAAGATATCGCTCTTCTGTGATGTCGAAAAGAAAGCCGTGATACCGCTACCGACCGTGCCCAGCATCTATCAGGTCCCGCTTATCCTGGAAGAGGCAGGACTGGGCGAGCTGATTCAGAGCCGTCTGGGGCTACCCGCCACCCCACCCGACTTGAGCCACTGGCAGGAGCTGGTCAAACGACTGGCTACCTCCCAGGAGCCGGTCAACATCGCCCTGGTGGGTAAGTATGTGGAGCTCAAGGACGCCTATTACTCGGTGCGCGAAGCCCTCTGCCACTCCGCTCTCTATCACAACCGGAGCCTGAACCTGAACTGGGTGCACTCCGAAGACCTGGAGCAGAACGGGCTTAACCAGCTACGTAACGCCCAGGGGATTGTCGTCCCCGGCGGGTTTGGCGTGAGAGGCATTGAGGGCATGATAAAGGCGGCGAGATATGCCCGGGAAAACCAGATTCCTTACCTCGGGCTTTGTCTCGGGATGCAGGTCATGTGCATTGAGTTTGCGCGCCACGTGCTGGGCTCGGAGAAGGCGAACTCCACTGAGTTTGACCCAGCTACTCCTTATCCGGTGATTGACCTCCTCACCGCGCAGAAGAAAATCAGGGACAAGGGGCGGCACCATGAGACTAGGGAGCTATCCCTGCCGTCTGGCGCCGGGAACCAACGCCGCCAGAGCTTATGGGGTGAGCGAGATTTGCGAGCGTCACCGCCACCGCCTGGAGTTCAATAACAAATACCGTGGCAGACTTGGTGAAGCAGGCCTAATCTTCAGCGGGCTTTCCCCCGATGGTGAGCTGGTGGAAATCTGTGAGCTGGCGAATCATCCCTGGATGGTTGCCTGCCAGTTCCACCCCGAGTTTGGCTCCCGTCCCGACCGTCCCCACCCCCTGTTCCGTGACTTCGTCGGTGTGGCTAAGGATGTTTTGCGTGAGGGCGCACAGCCCCCGCTGGCTCTATCCGCGTGATAGCGCTCTGTGGCTTAATCAGGATAGCTCTCAATATAATTTTGAGGAGATAGAGAATGCGCATCTTTTTAGACACGGCTAACATCAACGAGATAAGGGATGCGGCAAAACTGGGCGTCTTGAGCGGGGTAACCACCAACCCCAGCCTCATCAGCGCTGAAGGCTCAAGCGACTGTAAAAAAGTGGTTGGTGAAATCAGGAAGCTGGTCAAAGGACCAATATCGGCTGAGGTAACCGTGGAGAAAGCCGATGAGATGATTAAACAGGCAAGAGAGATTGCGGGCTGGACGACAGACGTTGCCGTCAAGATTCCCATCACCGCCCAGGGGCTTGAGGCAACCTCGAAACTATCTAAAGAAGGCATCATGGTCAACATGACGCTCTGCTTCTCTCTGAATCAGGCTATCCTGGCGGCGCTGGCGGGAGCGACCTTTGTCAGCCCCTTCATCGGCAGGCTTGATGACATCGGACACGACGGTATGGAGTTAATTAGAGACATAGTTGAGACCTTTGATTACTACGCCATGACGACCCAGGTGATTGCTGCCTCAATCCGCCACACCCAGCACTGCTTCATGGCGGCTAAAGCAGGCGCTCACATCGCCACGGTTCCTTATAAGGTGCTTATGCAGATGATAAACCACCCGCTCACCGATATCGGCATCGCCCGCTTCCTCGCCGACTGGAAGAAGGTATCGGGGGCTTAGAACCAGAGTGGTACCGGAGGTGAAGTTGTATGGACATCAGCCAGCTTGAAAACATGACCCGGGAGGAGCTCCTGAATCTGGCTAAGGAGATGAATCTCTCAAGCTTCAGCGCCCTCAAGAAGCAAGACGTTATCATGAGGATACTCCAGGCGCAGACCGAGCAGCAGGGCAACATCTTCTGCAGCGGCATCCTGGAGATTATGCCCGATGGCTACGGCTTTTTAAGACAGGACGGCCTGCTACCGGGTTCAAGCGATGTCTATATCTCCCAGTCCCAGATAAGGCGCTTCGGGCTCAGGACGGGCGATATGGTCACCGGGCAGAGCCGTCCGCCCAAATCGGGGGAGAAGTACGCCAGTCTGCTCCGTATCGAGGCAATCAACGACATCAACCCGGAGCTGGCCAAGGAGCGACCCAAGTTCACCTCGCTCACCCCCATCTTCCCCAACAAGCTCATCAACCTGGAGACAGAGGCTAACAGCGACCTCTCGGCGCGTCTCATCAACCTGGTCGCTCCCATCGGCAGGGGACAGCGCGGACTCATCGTCTCCCCACCCAAGGCGGGCAAGACCATGCTCCTCAAGGCAATCGCCAACGCTGCCATGTCTAACTACAATGACATCCGCCTCATGGTGGTGCTCACCGGCGAGCGTCCCGAGGAGGTCACCGACATCAGACAGTCGGTTAAGGGCGAGGTCATCGCCGCCACCTTCGACGAGCCGGTGGAGGCCCAGACTCACGTCGCCGAGGTAGCCCTGGAGCGGGCGAAGCGAATCGTGGAGAGCGGCAAAGATGTTCTCGTCCTCCTGGACGGCATCACCCGCCTCACCCGCGCTTATAACCTGTCTTTGCCCCCCAGCGGGCGCACCCTCTCCGGCGGGATTGACCCGGCGGCGCTCTATCCGCCCAAGCGCTTCTTCGGCGCTGCCCGTAACACCTCTGAAGGGGGTAGTCTTACCATCATCGCCACCTGCCTCATTGACACGGGTAGCCGCATGGATGATGTCATCTACGAGGAGTTCAAGGGCACGGGTAACATGGAGCTGCACCTCGACCGGCGTCTTGCCGAGAGGCGCACCTTCCCGGCGATAGACATCCAGAGGAGCGGCACCCGCCGTGAGGAACTTCTTCTTGACGAAAACACCCTGAAGCAGGTCTGGCTCTTAAGGCGCATGGTCTCCATGATTGCCGCCGACTCGGTCAACTTTGCCGAGGGCACGGAGAGGGTGCTTGACCAGATGCGCCGCGCCAAGACCAACACCGAGTTTCTGACTAGCCTCGCCAAGAAAGTCTAGTCTCAGCCCATGCTTTAAGCACTAAGATAATGTGACACCACCCCTAACCAAATGGCGGCTTTGTCGTTCTAAAGGATAAGACTGTACCCGGGAGGCCAGGATGTCTTTTAAAAATAGTCTCAGGGATATTGACAAATCCTGAATTTGTGCTATAGTTCAAGTTAACATATCGGCGCATATGCCGGTATGAGTATGCTTGGGAAGAATGGAGGTGATGCTATGACCGTGACCCCGCGCGGGAGAGGCTGAGCTATCAGCAGAATTGACACACCGATACTCCGGTTCCACGAGACATGAAGGAAATATCAATCCGGTATTTTCTTTACCAAAATAGTAGGAGGAATTCCAAAGTCGATGAAAACGAGAATAGCTAGAATACTGGGCGTCGTGCTGGCTCTAAGCATGCTCGCCAGTCCGTTCGTCACGCCGGTTCCGGCAGCGGCGGCACCTGGTGATACGCAGTGGACTTCGGAGAGCCTGCCGAGCCTGGGCACCAACACGGTGATGAAGAGCGGCTCTAACGTCACCTTCGCCGTGGCTGATGCCACCACCATTTACTTCGCTGACCGCACCGGTGCGGCGGGCGCCCAAATCTACAAGTCAACCAACACCGGTCAGGGCGCGACCGCGGTGACTGCCTATCCCGGCAGCGCCCCCAAGGAAATTGCTGTCGCACCCGACAACCCCAGCGCAGTCGCCGTACTGGAAGTCGGCAGCACAATGCAGGCGGTGGTCACTGCCGCCTGGAGCGGCAACAACACCTGGTTTATCTTAAACTATACTGACCAGAACGGTGCGGCGAGTCTCTCGGGCAACTTCAACATTCCTGCTAACTCTCCTGTGGGCACCATTGTCCCCGTCCCGCTGGCAGCGGGCGACACCTCGGTGGTTACTGTCAACGCACCTATCGCAGGCTCAGGTGTCATTGGCGCTGCCGATGCCCTCAGGATTGAAACGAGCACACCGGCAACAACCCTGGCTACCATTACTGGGGCTGCCACCGGAATTCCCGTCTTTACTGCCGGCGTCGTCAACCAATCCTCGGGGGTCTTCGTCTCCAACGACGGCGGCACCACCTGGTCCAACCTGCCTCCTCTCCCCGCGGCTTACGCAGGGATGACGATGAACAGCATCGCCGTAGGTCCCGCCCGCGGCGGCACACTGCTGGGCAGGGAGTACCTCATCTCTGTCGCCAACCCCGCAGGCGCTAACGTAACCAACGGTGATGTCCTCATCGTCGGCAATATCGCCACCTGGGCGACCGTAGGCGGCGCGGCGGGGGCTAACCTCATTACCAGCACCTTCGATTTCACCAAAGCCATATTTACCCCCAACTACCTGGGTGACCGCTGTGTCGCAGCAGTTGGCAACACGGCCGCGGCAAGCGGCACACGCGCGTTTGTCATCAACACCGCGACCAACACGGTGGTTCAGAACACCCAGCTCACCACGGTCGGCACCACCACTGACTTTAACAGCGTTGCTGCCGGTGCCAGCATCATTAGCTCCGATATCGCTCTACCCACCGACTTCGACCCGACCACGACCGCGGGGCGGAGAAGCTACGTGTGTCTCACCAGCTACTATGCTGGCGTTGATACAATACCGGGGACTATCGATGACGCACCACAGGGTGACAACGATGTCTACCGGATAGACGACACCTCGGCGAGAGCGCTGGGCGCGGTCACGGCTCAGCCCGTCCGGAGCATAGCTTACGCCGGTACACGCGAAACCGGCACGCTCTTCATGGGTCAGAACAATGCCGCCACGGTGAGACGCACCACCGGCATGACGACGACCTCCCCCACCTGGACGGCGTCGGACAAATCGCCCTTCGTCAGGGCGGCTGCTACCGCGGCGAACTTCGTCCGCGTGGCGGCTGACTTCGCCACCTCCAACCGCGTCTTCGCGGTTAACTTCGGTGCCGCGGCTACGAACAGCGCCTTCTATATCTCGACCGACGGCGGCGTTTCCTTCAACGGCGAACTCTTCCATAACTCAGTCGCCGCCAACAACGTGGTCCGCATCAACGGCGTCAAGCTCGTCCCCGATGGCAAGACCATCTTCCTTGCCACCGATGACGGCACCGACCTGATGCTCTGGAAGAGCGCCACCTCGGTTGGCGCTACCTCCTGGCAGAGGGTCCTCTGCGTTACCGCGGGAACCGCGGGCAACAGGAGTCTCCTTGAGGTCAACCCGTCCTATGGACAGGTACCCGCCGTCTTCCTGACTGACGCGCAGGCAGGCGGTAACATCTATGTGTCAACCAACGGCGGGGCGACCTTCGCCAACAGAATGGCACCGGTCGGTGTCAACCCGGCCGCACTAACGGCTCAGGACGACCAGGTGGTCTATCTGGGCTCGGGCGCCAACGTCTACAAGAGCAGTAACGGCGCCTGGACCTGGTCTACCGCCATCGCCCACAAAGCCACGGGCGCCATCACCTCCATCACCGTCCCGCGCTTCGATGATGTTCTCATCGGCGGCACGGCGGGCGCTGCCTACTCCATTGACGGCGGCACCACCTTTACCGCCATCAACACCGGTCTCACCGGCGCCGGGCTCATCAGGATTATGGATGATACCCTCTACGCCGGCAACAAGACCATCTACGCCGCCGGGGCGACCAACGGTACCGTCTTCCGCTACGTGATTGGCACGAGCGCCCAGTGGGATTCCCTCAACAACCCGAACACCGCCAACGGCCTCATCGGGATTGCCACGCCCAACAGCGTCCTCTATGTTGCGGATAACAATGCCGTGGCTAATGCTGGTATTGTCGACCGCTCCCTGAACGCAGCACCGCCAGTGGCAATCGGTCAGACGGAATGGACCACCATGGGCGGTCTTGCCGTAGCGCCTAGCGCGGCAGCCTTCATGACCGCGGTGGGCACCTCGACGGAGAACTATATCTATGTCTCCAATGCCACCACCAGCCTCTGGTCTTACAAGGACTATCTGGCAGTTTCCAAGCCTGAAATCAGCGCCCCCGCCGACAACTACGCGGTCACGATTGACCCGGTCAGCGGTCGCGGTGATGCGGTGACCATCAGCATCAAGGCGCTGGGCGCCGGACAAGGTGCGGTGAACACGCTGGAGCTCGAGATTGTGGAGAAGGCAGTTGGTCTCCAGAGCTTTGCTCCGGGCACCGGTGCCGCTACCTATCCAACCTTCAGCAACATCGCCATCAACCCGGGTGCACCCAGCTTCACCTACGGCGCGGTTGGCTCCGGTGCCACCTGCGTTGGTCCATTCGCCTCCGGAGTTGAGTACACATGGCGCGTCAGGGCGCAGAACACGGTGAGCGGCGACGCTATTGCTGGCCAGTGGTCCAAGGCACGCACCCTCAAGGTGCAGTCGGGCAGCGTGGTACAGCAGCCATACGCTGGTCCGGTAATCCAGGGTCCGACCCCCGGTGCCATGAATGTCAATCCGGGATTAGTCGGCTTCGCCTGGGCGCCGGTGCCGGGTGCCTCCGAGTACACCTTCATCCTGGCTACCGATGCGGCACTGACCAAGCCGATAGCGGGCACCCCCATCAAGCTCATGACCACCGCCTTTGAGGCAACCGGCCTTGACAACGACACCACCTACTTCTGGTCGGTTCAGGCAACGGCACCCACGGTAGGTCCGCAGGCAATCGCCACCTTCCACACTGCACCCAAGGCGACTGCCGCACCTACGGTGGCGCCGACATCCGCACCTCCAGTAACACCGATAATCAATTTACCTGCCCCAACCACTCCTCCATACATCTGGGCAGTCATCGTCATCGGTGCGGTGCTGGTGGTAGCGGTCATCATCCTGATTGTCAGAACCAGAAGGGTACCCTAAAGCCTGAAGCTTTAAGGTAACGGCGAGAGAGCCCCGACAAAATCGGGGCTCTCTCTTTTCCGGGTAAAGTATGAAAGAGATTATTCTGGCTTCGTCATCACCGAGGCGAAAGGAACTGCTTCGCCGGCTCGGGCTCAAGTTCCGCGTCGCGGCAAGTGACGCTCCGGAAATACCCGACCTTTCGCTGAAACCAATAGCGCTGGCAAAAAGCCTGGCGCTGGGAAAGGCAAGGGCAGTTGCCCCGAAATACCCGGGGGCACTTATCATCGCTGCCGATACTATTGGTGTGCTACGGGGCAAAGTCCTGGGCAAGCCCGAAGACACCGAAGACGCTAGGAAAATGCTCAGTGCTCTTTCAGGAAAAACCCACACCGTTATCACCGGACTGGCGATTCTGGATGCGGCGACGGGAAAAGTGCTGACACAGGCGATTGAGACGAAAGTTACCTTCCGCCGCCTGTCCAAGCGTGAGGTTGAAGCCTATGTGGCGACCTGTGAACCCTTGGACAAGGCAGGCGCCTACGCTATCCAGGGGCGGGGCGCTCTTTTAATCAGAGAAATTCAGGGTGACTACTTCAATGTCATGGGACTTCCCCTGAGCGCACTCTGCCAGATGCTCAAAAGGTTCGGCGTCTACGTCCTTTAAACATCTCTAACGAACTCAGCCGCGCTCTCCCCGGCGAGAGAGCCCGTGGAGAATGCCGCCTGAAGGTTGTAGCCCCCGGTGGCAGCATCAATGTCCATCACCTCCCCGCAGAAGAAAAGCCCCCTGACCAGCTTCGAAGCCATGGTCTTGGGGTCAATCTCCCTTAGTGAGACACCCCCGGCGGTGACCATCGCCGAGGCGAGGGAGAGCGGGCTTTTAACGTTAAAGCGCAGGCACTTCAAAAGTGAGAGAAGCCTTTCCCGCTCGGCGGCACTGAGCTGGCTTCCCGGCTTTTCCTGCGCTATGCCCGTGATTTTCACGAATGGGTCAATCAGCTTCTGTGGCAAAAGCCCCTTCAAGATATTACGGAAGTGCTGTTTACTCAGGGCGTCAAAGTCCCGCTGGAGTCTTAGCCTCAGTTCTTTCTCCGAGAGAGCGGGCTTGAGGTCGATAGCGACAGATACCACACCCTCGGCGAGGGCATCAACCACGGCGAGACTCATGAGGAGGGTGATAGGTCCCCCGATGCCGAAATGGGTGAACATCATCTCGCCCAGTCTGCTTTCGATGACCGGAGACGGCGCCTTTTTGCCCACGATGCCGCGTCCGACATCGTAATCAGGCGCAAGGTGCGGGTCAATCTTAGCGGCAGGTAGACGGTAGCTGGTGAGTCTCACGTTTTTAAGACTGACCCCCTGCATACTTTTTGCCAGCTCTATCTCCTCTACTACGAGGGGCACCAATGCCGGGCGAAGTTTCACGATGGTATGCCCCAACTCCCTGGCCAAGACGTAGCCGTCCCCGGATGAGCCAGTCTGGGGATAGGACCCTCCACCCGTAGCCAGAATGGCGGCAGAAGCGGGAGAGATTTCCTTATCCGTCTCGACCCCGATTACTTTTCCCCCCCGAACCTGAATACCGATTACCCTCGCGCCAGTGAGTAGCCTTACGCCGGTTTCGCTCAGGCGGCGCTCAAAAGCCTTGACCACATCCCCGGCGTCATCAGAGGCGGGGAAGACCCTGCCCCCGCGCTCGGTCTTTACCGGGACCCCCAATCCGGCGAGGAACTGAACTAGCTCATCGCGGAAAAAGCGGTAAAAAGCGTGGTATAAGAACTTCCCGTTTTCCCCGTACATAGGGATAAACTCGTCCAGGTCTCTGGCATTGGTGAGATTGCCCCGGGTCTTACCACTCAGGGCAAGCTTCTTCCCGGGGCTGTCGGTCTTCTCCAAGAGAATTACCTTCGCCCCCATCTCAGCGGCTCTTACCGCCGCCATCATGCCACTGGCTCCTGCCCCGATGACGATAACCGGTTCCGACTTCATAGAACTCTTACTCATTCAAGCGGGATTTGCTATGGCGATAATGATACATCCTGTATCTCGGATTAACAATAGAGTGGGGGATTGCCAAGCACGGTGGCACAATGTAGACTAGTCTTATAGCTTCTAGGGAGGACTCAAATGCGCTCAGTAATCACCGTCATCGGCAAGGACAGAAAAGGCATCATCGCCGGCGTAAGCACCGAGCTGGCGAATGCCGGTATCAATATCCTGGACATCAGCCAGACTGTACTTCAGGAGTATTTTGTAATGATTATGCTGGTTGACATGGCGGGTGCTACCGCAGGTTTCCAGGAGATACAGAGAAGACTCCAGAAGAAAGGCGGTGAGCTAGGGGTTCAGGTAAAGATGCAGCGGGAAAGTATCTTTAACGCCATGCACCAAATCTAGTCGGAGTAGGAAGCAATGATTAATCGGGAAAGCATTCTTGAGACCATAAGGATGATTCAGGAGGAAAACCTGGACATCCGCACCATCACCATGGGTATCTCGCTCTTTGACTGTGCCGACCCTAATGGGAAAAGGGCAAGAAAGAAAATCTATGAGAAAATCACCAGTCGTGCCGGGAAGCTGGTCAGGGTAGGGGAGGATATTGCATCCGAGTACGGCGTTCCCATCGTCAACAAGCGAATCGCGGTGACACCAATCGCCATGGTTGCCGCTGCCAGTGGCGAAGATAGCTACGTAGACTTCGCCCGGACGCTGGATGAAAGCGCTAGGTGCTGCGGGGTGGACTTCATTGGCGGTTTTTCCGCGCTGGTACACAAGGGTTTCACCAATGGCGACCGTATCCTATTCAAGTCCATCCCTGAGGCTCTGTCCAACACAAATGTGGTCTGCGCCTCGGTCAATGTCGGCACCACCCGAGCCGGTCTCAACATGGATGCGGTGAGAGAGCTGGGGGGGATCATCAAAGAGACGGCACGATTGACTGCGGCGAGGAACAGCGTCGGCTGTGCCAAGCTCGCCGTCTTTGCCAATGCGGTTGACGACAATCCCTTTATGGCGGGTGCTTTCACCGGAGTTGGAGAGGCGGAGTGCGCCATCAACGTCGGCATCAGCGGACCGGGTGTCATCAGGTCAGCGCTTACGCGGGTCAGGGGCGAGCCTTTTGACGTGGTGGCAGAGACAATAAAGAGAATGGCTTTCAAAATCACCCGCGTGGGTCAGCTCGTCGCCGAGGAGGCGGCGCGGCGTCTTGATTCCTGCTTCGGCATCGTTGACCTCTCCCTAGCGCCGGCACCGGCGGTCGGCGATAGCGTGGCGGACATCCTTGAGGAAATGGGGCTTGAAGCCTGCGGCACCCACGGCACCACGGCCGCCCTGGCGCTCCTAACCGACTCGGTCAAGAAGGGTGGGCTCATGGCTTGCAGCCACGCCGGCGGTCTCTCGGGGGCTTTCATCCCGGTGAGCGAGGATGCTGGCATGGTAGATGCGGTGAGGAAGGGTGCCATATCAATTGATAAGCTTGAGGCGATGACCTGCGTCAGCTCGGTCGGGCTTGACATGATTGCGATTCCGGGAGATACCCCGGCAGAGACGATAGCGGCGATAATTGCCGATGAGGCGTCTATCGGCATCATCAATAGCAAGACAACTTCG
>JAZDNC010000022.1:0-39694 GCA_043800335.1 Chloroflexota bacterium | reverse complement strand
TGTCACTCGCAACCTCGTAACTGAAGCCACGCTGTCTCAGGTAGCCACCCAGACGAGTCCGAAAAGCTTTATAATTGAGGCTTCCCAGCTTTTGGGCTCTGGTCAGAGCCGCCCGGTAAGCACCCTCACTGTCATCAAGGGCTGAGACTGCCTCCTGGACGACCTCACGCCTTACCCCCTTCCGCGTAAGCTCCAGCGCTACCGCATAACGGCTCCGGGGGCTGAACGACTCCCGATTCTCCCGCCAGAAGTCGGCGAAGGCTCTGTCGTCGATGAACCCCTGCTCCTTCAGTTTGGCGACCACTAAATCAATGTCCTGGTCAACAAAACCCCGCTGTCGGAGCTTTGTTCTTACCTCAAGCTCACTTCTGGGACGGTAGCCAAGATAACTGAGGGCAGCCTTAAGACACTTTTGATAGCGGTCAAGGATAAAAAGCCGCTCAACATCAGCCTCGCTCAGCTCCTTGCCAACGCTAAGCCCCTCCCCCACCACCACCTCGGCTTCTAGCCTGAGCACGGGACGCGTCTCAAGATAAAGCCTGAACCGGTCTTTCTTTCTTCCTTCTTCATACAACTTCGTAATTTTCATTGTTAAAAACAAATACGCCGAGGCATATGACCTCAGCGCTTCTTTTTTCTATCTACCAGCCCTGATTTCAATCAGGGACTGTTGTGCTATCTACGGAACTATAGTTTGCGCCGGCTGAGGCTCGGATTGCCTTCTCAATTTCCCGGGCAAGCTCAGGGTTCTCTGCCAGATACTGCCTGGCAGCCTCCCGACCCTGCCCCAGGCGGGCATCACCGTAAGAGAAGAAAGCGCCGGCTTTTTTGACCATCCCTATCTCCAATCCCAGGTCAATAAGATTACCTTCCTTACTGATGCCGTGTCCGAAGATAATGTCGAACTCACCGCTGCGGAAAGGAGGTGCCACCTTGTTTTTGACCACCTTAGCCCGGATACGACTCCCAATCATCGTATTCCCCTGCTTTATGCTCTCCGTCCGGGTAAGGTCAATCCGGATTGAGCTATAAAACTTGAGGGCCCTACCACCGGGGGTTACCTCGGGGTTACCGAACACGATGCCCACCTTCTCCCTTAGCTGGTTGATGAAGACCACCGCCGTACCCGACTTACCGATAGCCGCTACCAGCTTCCGTAGCGCCTGGGACATCAGCCTGGCCTGCAGTGCGACGTGGGTATCGCCCATCTCCCCTTCAATCTCCACGCGTGGCACCAGGGCAGCGACACTGTCAATCACGATGACATCCACGGCATTACTTCGGACCAGCGCCTCGGTTATGTCGAGGGCTTCCTCACCGGTATCGGGCTGGGAGATGAGCATCTCGTCAACATTGACGCCCAGATTCCCGGCATAGGTGGGGTCAAGGGCATGCTCAACGTCGATGTAAGCCGCCCGCCCGCCTAACTTCTGAGCCTCGGCGATGATGTGGAGCGCCAGAGTTGTCTTTCCCGAGCCCTCGGGACCGAAAATCTCACTGACACGCCCCTTGGGGATACCGCCGACCCCAAGCGCCAAATCCAGGGCGAGCGAGCCGCTGGAGATAACCTCCACCGCCGCCATCGCCGAGGACTCACCCAGCTTCATGATGGAGCCCTTGCCAAACCGCTTCTCAATCTGCTCAATGGCTAAACTGAGCGCTTTCTCCTTCTCTTGAGTTATATCCGCCACGCCCGCATTATAACACAGGCGTTCTAGTCAAGCAAGCAAAAATGGCAGTGCCGTATGTTGGTTGAATTGAAGATGAACTGTCATTGCGAGGCAAAGACAACACACAATCTCGTGAATTGAAAGCCAGAAGCATGAATTCTAGCTTCTTTTAACGACGTGGATTGCCGTCGCCTTGAAGCTGGCGAAGACCTCCCGCCCCGGGGCGAGCCCCATGCCATCCACGGAACGCCGGGTCACCAGAACCACGAGACGGAACCCGCAGTTGATTTCAATCAGAGCCGTTGGCCCCTTGGGTATCACCCGGCTGATAGCCCCGGCACAGGAATTGCGGGCGCTGGTTGAAGTTCTCACCAGTGACAGGACAATATCCTCCGGTCTCATGAAGGCATAGACCTTCTCCCCCACCGGGTAATCGGCTACGGCTTCAATGACATGCCCGAAACCGGCATCCAAGGTAATCATGCCCTCACTGCTTGCGGTAACGAGTCCAGGCAGGATGTTCTCCACCCCCACGAACTCAGCCACGTCTTTGTTTTCGGGCAGGGTGAAGACCTCGCTGGCTCTACCCGTCTGGAGAAGCTCACCGTCAATCAGGACTCCGATTCTGTCTGCCAGTCGCTGACCCTGTATCATATCGTGGGTGGACATGACTATAGTGGTATCGTGTCTCGCGATGATACCCTCTATCAGTGATTCAATCTTTGCCGTAGACAAAGGGTCAAGATTCGCCGTAAGCTCGTCCAGGATGAGCACCTCGGGCTTCAGGATAACCGACCGGGCGATGGCAATCCGCTGGGCTTCCCCTCCGGAGAGAGTCCGGGCGCCACGGTTTTCATATCCAGAAAGCCCCACCAGCTCAAGGGACTCCGCCACCTTTTTCTGGATGACATCTTTGGCGACCCCACGGCATTTGAGCCCGTAAGCCACGTTCTCGTAAACGCTACCGCTGAAGAGCACCGGTTTCTGCTGAAGGAAAGCTAGGCGCCGCCTTAGCTCAAGTCTCAACTTCTCCGGCTGGTCGGTATCAACGCCGTCAAACAAAATCTTTCCCGAGACCGACTTATCAATCAGTCCAATCAGACGGAGCAGGGTCGTTTTCCCGGCGCCCGAGGGCCCGATGACGGCGAAGACCTCGCCCTTTTCTATCCTGAGGTTGATACCCTCAAGGATGGATTTACTGTTGAATCTCTGGCTGAGGTCAATTGTCTCAATAAATGACACTCTTGCCTCGCTGGATGCGGTTCAAAATAATGTTGACGATAAGAGCGATGAGGAGAAGAATGATGCCCAGGGCAATGGAGAGCTCAATATTTCCCTTGCCCACCTCAAGGGAGATGGCGGTGGTGAGGACACGGGTATAGCCGTAGATGTTACCGCCGACCATGAGCGCCAGTCCGACCTCGGAGATTGCCCGCCCGAAGCCCAGGATGACCGTCGCCATGACGCCGAAGCGCGCCTCCTTGATGACGGTCACGACCATCTGGAGTCGGCTCGCCCCCAGCCCCAGCGCAGTATCGGTAATCGCCCGGTCAACACCGCTGAGAGCAGATACGATAAGTCCGGTGAGGAGGGGTATGATGAGGAGCACCTCACCGATTATCATGATGGTCGGGCTGAAGAGAAGGTCAATCGCTCCAAACGGGCCGGCGTGGGAGAAGAAGATGTAGACGAGTAGACCGATGACCACCGTAGGCACGCTGTAGAGCGTCTGGATGAGGTTGACCAGCGCCGCTTTCCCCCGGAAGCGGTTGAAATGAATGATGCTTCCCATGGGAATACAGAGAGCCGCGCCAATCAGGGTGGCGGTCGCCGAGATGCGCAGCGACCGCCACGATATCTCAACCACCTCAGGGTCGAGTCTCACAATCAGTTCTATCGCCTGAACAAGACCCCGCCAGATGGCACCCATCTACTATTCTTCTCCGCTCTCGTTACGACTTCGGCTCGTTCCCGGCACAGGGGGTGAATAGCTGAAGCCCGTAATCTTTGACGCCATATTTGCCCATTAAGTCCTGAATCTCCGGCGAGATAAGGAAGGTTACCAGATTCTGCGCCAGCACGGTCTTGGCGCTCTTTACCTTATCCGGGTTGATGGTGACCACGGAATAGACGTTGAGCAGGATGCTGCCCTTGTCAACGATGGGCACCAGCTCGAGTTTGCTCTTGTAACTGATGAAGGTGCCCATGTCGGTCAGAGTGTAGGCCTTCTTCTCGTTCGCCATGGTGAGGGTAGCTCCCATCCCCTGTGCGGCAAGGATGTACCAGGGGTAGTTGGCTTTGGAAAGCTCGTCATAATTGTATCCTGCCCCCGTCCAGATTCTCTGCTCCATGGCGTGAGTACCTGAGAGGTCACCCCTTGAGACGAATGTACCGCTCCCCGAGGTCATAAGCTTCTTGAAGGCATCTTCCGGTGACATTCCCTTGATGCCGGCGGGGTCTGAGGCAGGACCCACAATCAAAAAGTAGTTGTAGGCGAAGGGCACACGCTCTTTGCCGTACCCATCGGCAATAAACTTCTCCTCATTCGGCTTGTCATGCACGGTGACAACGTCAACATCCCCGTTCTTCCCGTAGGTCATCGCCTGGGTGGAACCGATGGAGATGACGTCAAGTTCCAAATTGTACTGTTTCTCAAACATCGGCTCCAGGTAGCTCCAGAGACCGGTGTCATAGAGGCTGGTGGTGGTAGCGACACGCAGTCTTGACTTCGCTGGTAGCGGTGAATACTGGGGAGTTGGCGAGGCTGTCGGCGAAGGTGTCGCCGGAGAGCTGGTGCACCCGGTAAGCCCGGGCAAGACACCCGCCACAAGCGCCAGGATAGCGGCAAAACCAAGAACTCTTTTTGCTATTTTATAGCCAGATTTAAAGGACACAGTTCCACCTCTCTTCTATAATTTTTGGACATGGGTGCAGACCGACCTAAGGATGAAGAATGCGGACTATGTCGAAAGGTAGGTTTTGGCGACTGCGTACATCAGATACTCTCCTTTCCAAATCCGGGAGGCAATCCCGTTTCCGGGGTTACCCTACCGGCCAGCCCCCGTAGGTAGCCCTTTAGGGGGACAGGCTCGAAGAGATTTCCCGATTTCCGTGGAAATTTATAGCACAGGTATTCGTCTGGTGTCAAGAACGTGTGCTCGTTGAAGCCATCCTGAAGTTGGTTGAAATCAGTCAGCCTGACAGGACAGTGGCTAACCATAAGTATGAGTGCTAAAATCAAACGGGAACCGAACGGAGTGAACCATGGGTGACATTCTGGTAGGCACCTGCTCGTGGACTGACCCGACGCTGACTCAGAGCGGGCGTTTCTACCCCGATTGGGTGCGGTCGGCAGAGGCGCGACTGCAGTACTACGCCAGTCAGTTTCCAATTGTCGAGGTCGACAGCACTTACTACGCCTTACCCAGCGAGAAGACGGCCGGACTCTGGGCAAACCGGACGGGCGACAGGTTTCTCTTTGACATCAAGGCATTCCGGCTCTTCACCCGGCACCCTACACCCCTGACGGCACTGCCCAGAGACGTCCGCGAAGCCCTGCCACCAGACTTGAAGGAGAAGACCAATCTATACCTGCGTGACCTGCCACCCGAGCTTACTCACGAGCTCTGGAAGCGGTTCGAGCGGGCACTACTGCCCCTGGACAGCGCGGGCAAGCTTGGTGTCATCCTTTTCCAGTTCCCGCCCTGGTTCTATCCGGGGAATGAAGAGAGAGATTATATCCTGAAGTGCCAGGAGAAACTTCCCCAGTACCGCATTGCCATCGAATTTCGCCATAACTCATGGCTCAATGAGAAGAACCTTAAACCTACCCTCGCTTTCCTTAGCCAGAACAACCTCCCTCTTGTCTGCGTTGACGAGCCCCAGGGATTCCCATCCAGCATGCCGCCATTAGTTGAGGCAACCTCAGACATTGGCCTGATAAGATTCCACGGGCGCAACCGGGAGACATGGGAGAAGAAGGGAGTAAGTGTTACCGAACGGTTTGACTACCTCTACACTGAGGCAGAGCTTAAGGAGTGGGTGCCCCAAATCAGGGAGCTCGCGACAAAAACACGCCAGCTTCACGTCCTCTTTAACAACTGCAATGCGGATAAGGCGGTAGCTAACGGACGCCAGATTAAACTAATGCTAGAATAATGGATAGTAGAAACACAAAGGGGCGAAACATGGAAAAGGTAAAACTCGGCGCCGGGAACTTCCTTTACCCCCTGCCCACCACCATTGTCGGGGCGATGGTCGGAGGTAAACCCAACTACCTGACTGTTGCCTACTGTGGTATCGTTCAGAACCGTCCCCCCATGCTTTCCATCGCCCTGGGCAAGACTCACCACACCAATCGCGGGATTAAAGAGCAGAAGACCTTCAGCGTCAACATCCCCTCTGAGAGTATGGCGGAGATTACCGATTACATCGGCATCAACTCCGGCAAGACAGTGGACAAGTCAAACCTTTTTGAGACTTTCTATGGGACGCTCAAGACCGCCCCCATGGTCAGGGAGTGTGCCGTAAACCTGGAGTGCCGGCTGGTTCAAGTTCTGGAGCTGGGAGACACTAACGAGGTTTTCATCGGCAAGATTGTGGAAGCCCACACCGAAGCGAGGTATCTGACCAATGGCTTACTTGATTTGGGCAAAATTAAACCCCTCATCTTCTCCCGCCATGACAATAGCTACTGGAAAGTTGGGGAGCGGCTGGGTCCTGCCTGGAGCATAGGCAAAAACTTCAAGCCGAGGTAGGAAGTAAGTTACCCCTTCTAAGCTTCTCATCTGTAATCGGATTCTTTGTGTCGCCTAGTCTGAAGCGAGTATAATATCACAGACAATATTCAAATCGGCACATACACAGGTCAGCCGTGACTAGTCTAGTAGTACGTTTTGCGGAGAGCGAGTAAATGAGACTGCGAAAATCAATAGAAGGCTTTTTCGAGAAGCACGAGGTCGCCTGGGAGGCCTTCATGATTGTGCTGGCGGTCGCCTTCTTGGCTATCGGCTTTTTACCCTATGTCGTCACCCTCGCACCCGGGACACAGACCGCTCTGGACAGAATTGACCTTGCCATAACCATTATCTTTGCCTTGGAGTTTGGCGTACGCTTCTCAGTCGCTCCCTCACGCCGGATTTATTTAAAGGAGCGCTGGTTGGACATTGTCGCGATTCTGCCGGCGGTGCGCTGGCTGAGATTTGCCCGGCTGGCACGGGTCTTCCGTCTCCTCAGGATAGCCCGGGTGGTCAGGATTATGGACTCACTTGACCGGGTAGAATTTGATTTTAGTCGTTTCGCCAGACTGAACGGTCTTCAGTGGACACTGCTCACACTCACGATGATTATGCTCCTTGCCTCATTCATGCTTTTCCTCTTCGAGCGCCGGGTAAATCCAGAGATAAGAAGCTACTGGGATGCCCTCTACGCCGCGCTGGTAACCTGGACAACTCCCGGTTACGGTGATATTATGCCAATGACAACCAACGGGCGCATCTGCGGACTGGTTCTGATTATCTCAGGACTCGTCACCTGGGGCGTCCTCATCGCCAACCTGGCTGCCTTCCTGGCGACAAGAGTGAGCGGCAATGACAAGATTGACCCAGCACTTAAAGAGCTCTTCGGCAAGCTAAACCGCCTTGACCAGCTTACCCAGGCAGAGCTTATTTCCCTGAAGGGCGCTCTTACCGCTCTTATCGACGACAGAATTGAGGAATTTGACGAGGTAGAGCCACTGGTCTAAATAGGCAAATTATGATAAATCAAAAATTCATTATTCAACGCTATGGTTTGATAGCCCACCATGAGCAGCTTTCTAATTCAAACTCCATACCACGGGCAAGCCTTCTGACTCTCTATCCCTAGCGCTGGCTTGGAATGATGCGCTCTTGACAGTCTTGCTATGCTCACGTTCTTTTGCTATAATATTGGGTTGTTGGAGCAGTTTAATAACCAAAACCGAGTTTGAGCGTTATTGTTTTAGGGGTTTAGATGAAGCCAGACTGGAAACATAATCTATTTATTTACCTGGCGATTGCGCTCGCCGCAATCGCTGTCTTTTCCTATTTCATGCCGTCTACCGCCAGGGCAACGGAAATCCCGCTGAGCCAGGTAGTCGGCATGTCCCAGCGCCACGAGCTGGAACGGATTGAAATAGAAGATAACAGCATGAAAATCACCACTAAGAACGGCACCCAGTATATCGCCTTTAAGGAAGCGACCCAGAGCATCTATGAAATCAAGGAGCTTGACCTCACCGGGGTTGTGGTTGAGGTCAAAGGGACATCCGGCATCGACTGGATGAGCCTGCTCCTGAACTTCCTGCCCCTTCTTGCCTTCGGCGTTCTCCTCTTCTTCCTCTTCCGCCGCGCCCAGGGGGCTAACAGCCAGGCTCTCAGTTTCGGCAAGAGCCGGGCAAGGCTGTTCCAGGCGAACACCCCCGGCGTGACCTTCGACGATGTAGCCGGAGAGGATGAAGCTAAGCAGGAGCTTCAGGAGGTAGTGGAATTCCTTAAGTCACGCGAAAAATTCCAGAGCCTCGGAGCAAAAATCCCCAAGGGGGTCTTGCTCGTGGGTCCCCCGGGCACCGGCAAGACCCTCATCGCCCGCGCCGTAGCCGGTGAGGCAGGGGTACCTTTCTTCTCCATCAGCGGCTCTGAGTTCGTCGAGATGTTTGTCGGCGTCGGCGCCGCCAGGGTCAGAGACCTCTTCGAGCAGGCCAAGCGCAGCGCCCCCTGTATTATCTTCATTGATGAGATTGACGCCGTCGGGCGCCACCGGGGAGCCGGGCTGGGCGGAGGGCACGACGAGCGGGAGCAGACCCTGAACCAGATTCTCGTTGAGATGGACGGCTTTGACACCAACACCAGCGTCATCGTCATGGCGGCAACCAACCGACCTGACATTCTTGACCCGGCGCTACTCCGTCCCGGGCGCTTCGACCGCAGGGTGGTGCTTGACCGTCCCGACATCATCGGACGCACGGCAATCCTCAAGGTTCACACCAAGGGCAAACCGCTGGGTAAGTCGGTTGACCTAGGAGTGCTTGCCAGGCAGACCGCCGGCTTCAGTGGCGCCGATTTAGCCAACTTGGCGAACGAGGCGGCGATTCTGGCGGCAAGACGCAACAAGAAGGTCATCGACATGACCGAGCTTGAGGAGTCAATTGACCGAGTGATGATGGGTCCGGAGCGAAAGAGCCGACGCATCAGTCCCGAAGAGAAAAAGATTACCGCTTACCATGAGGCAGGACATGCCCTGGTATCACATATGTCTAACCATCTTGAGCCAGTGCGGAAAGTAACCATCATCCCGCGCGGCATGACGGGCGGCTACACCAAGAGACTGGATGAAGATAAATATAATCCAAGCCGCTCTTACATTAAGGATTTACTGGCGACACTCCTCGGTGGGCGGGCTGCGGAAGAGCTTATTTTTAACGAGATATCTACCGGGGCTTCGCAGGACATCAAGATTGCCACAGAGATGGCACGCCGGATGGTCACCGACTACGGTATGAGCGACAAGCTGGGACCCAGGACCTTCGGCAACAAGCAGGAGCTCGTCTTCCTGGGACGCGAGATTTCCGAACAGCGGGACTACGGTGACAAGGTCGCCGACCTGATTGATGAAGAGGTCAGGCTGATTATTGAGGGAGCCCACGACAGAGCCAGGCAGATTCTGGAGGAGAACAAGGCGAAACTGGTCAAGCTGGCGGAGACACTGCTGGAGAAAGAGACCCTTGAGGCAGAGGAGCTCGATGCTGTCCTTAAGGAGCCGGTGGCGGCACCCCAGCCCGCACCGGAACTGACCACTCCGCAACCGGCGGAAGCCGATTTGAAGACGCCAGCCAAGAGCAAACCGGCGCTCCAGAAGCCACCAATCATCCCCCGCCCGGAGCAGTCACCGGCAACATCGGGCTAGAGCATATAAGACAAAACAATCCCGGGTGTGACAATATCCATCCGGGATTAGTTTTTATAGAAAGACTGACTAGCCAACAGCTTGCAGAAATGAGGTCTGTCGCCCTTCCTTTATCTCGCCCCTTATACCCCTGAACCAGATAAACGGAGCGGCGACACCCGTCAAAATACGCATCTTCCCGAGTTGCGCCAGCGAATCAATACTATGCTCCCTGCGTGCCTTCAAAATTCTCTTCGCCCCTACGGGACCTACCCCCGGGACACGGATGAGCTCGTGGTATTCGGCACGGTTTATATCCATAGGAAAGAGCCAGGGCTGTTTTAAGGCGATAGCAAGCTTGGGGTCGCCACCGAGGGGCAGATTACCACCTCCATCGAGGGCTAACTCAACCTCCTCCAGACTAAAGCCGTAGATGCGGGTGAGCCAGTCCACCTGGTAAAGGTGGTGCTCCCTAATTGGTGGTGCTGGTGGTATATCCGTCGAGTCTGGGGCGACCGGGGTAAAGGCACTAAAATAGACCCTTCTGAGCGCCATCTCGCGGTAGAGGGTGCGGGTCGTCCGGATTATATCCCTATCAGTCTCTCTTGCTGCGCCAACGACAAATTGGGTCGTCTGACCCGAGGGTAGAAGCCCCTCTTCTTTCGTCATGAGCTCCCTTACCCAGCGCATACGCTCGAGAATGTCGTGGTAGAGGTCTTTCTTCGAGGTAAGACGGGAAAGATGCTGCCGGGTCGGCGCCTCAATATTGACCGAGACCCGGCTCGCCAGCTTACAGCCCGCCTCTACGGCTGAGGCTTCGGCGCCGGGCATAATCTTGAGATGGATGTGGCCTGAGAAACAGTAACGCCTCCTCAAGATTTCAACGGTGTCAATCATGTTGCCCATTGTCTCCGAGGCACTCTTCCGAATCCCTGAGACAAGCCTTTTCCCGTAGAGCTCCATAAAAAGGCGCGCCAGCTCCTCAGGCTTGAAGGCACTGCGCGGGACATCCCTTCTTATCTGGTTGACACAGTAGATACAGTCATTAACACAAAAGTTGGTAAGAAGCACCTTGAGCAGATTTACCGTGCCCCCACCCGGCAGCACTGCCCGATGGATGAAACGGAGCGGGGAAGGCTCCGGTCTGGTCGTGCCGCAGTAGCCACAGACGTCATAATCAGCCGCCGCCGATAAAGCTAACAGTTTGTCCTGGGTCTCCAATGCCGACTCCTGAAATCAGAACATATGTACTATACAAAGATAGAAGCGGGCTCGTCAAGCTAAGTCTGGCGCAGGGTATCGGTTAGGTCAGTTTTGTCATTGAGAGCAGTCGCGAGTCCTTTCAAATTTCAGGAGATTGCCGCGTCACAGAGTTTACCCTGAGGGAAGCGTGAGGGTTCCTCGCAATGACAAAAAGCGAACGATACTATGGCGCCTGAGCAAAAATAAAACAGGCCAGGGCAATCTGGCCTGTAGAGAACATTCCGAGAAGACTAGCTTACTTCGTCGCTTTCATCTTGGCGAAGCATTCGCTGCAGTATACCGGTCTCCCCTGGCGTGGCTCGAAGGGTACTTCAGTGGGCTTGCCACAGCCGGCACAGGTCACCGGGAACATCTGACGCCTCGGCTTAGCTGCGCTGGGGTCACTACCAAAGCGCTCAGCCTTGCGCGTCTCGCGGCAGGCGGGACACCTTTTCGGCTCGTTGGTGTAGCCCTTCGACTGGTAGAATGCCTGCTCGCCGGCGCTGAAGGTGAAGTTGGCGCCGCAGTCGGCACACCTGAGCTCCCTGTCCTGAAAAGCCATCGGATGCCTCCTCTCTTCTAACATTGGTTGAGTCGGTCATCCGTTCCCGGGTAGCCAAGCAAAGAAAGTCCTGGGTAACCACCTGACCTGAACTTAACCGACTCTGATTATACATAAGCGGGAATCGCTTTTCAATACCCTATGCCCGCTGGTATCATAAGTTGGTTGAAATCCATTCGTAATTGCGAGCGAAGTAATCTCCCTATTGCTTTATGAGATCGCCACGTCGCGGAGTTTACCCTGAGCGAAGCGAGAGGCTCCTCGCAATGACACTCACTGGCTAGCTTGAATCAGACAGATTCTTTGACAGATTTGATAGAATAAGCATCAGTGTGGGTTGACACATGAGAGAGGTCGTGCTAAAGTTGACTAAATTAGTAATAATTTGGGCTATAAATTCGGAGGCGGAAAGTGAACCGAATCTATCTTGACTATGCCGCGACAACCCCGGTAGACCCTGAGGTTGTCGCGGCGATGCTCCCCTTCTTCACCGAATCCTACGGCAACCCGTCCAGCGTCCACAGCATCGGACAGGAGGCGAAAGAGGCGGTTGAAGCCGCCAGGGAAGAGGTGGCTTCCCTGCTCTCAGCCCACCCCGAGGAAATCGTTTTTACGAGCGGCGGCACCGAGGCGGATAACTTCGCCCTGAAGGGAGTCGCCTACGCGAACCGTGGCAAGGGTAACCACATCATCACTACCGCCATTGAGCATCACGCCGTATTTGAAACCTGCCACTTTCTTGAGCAACAGGGCTTTGAGGTGACTTTCTTACCTGTCGATAGCTACGGGCTGGTTGACCCCGATAACGTGAGGAAAGCCCTGACGCCAAAGACAATTCTTATTTCGGTGATGCACGCCAATAACGAAATTGGCACCATTGAGCCACTTGCCGAAATCGGTGTCGTTGCTAAAGAGGCGGGGGTCTACTTCCATACCGATGCCGTGCAGACGGTGGGACACATACCGATTGATGTCAACCAGCTCAATATTGACCTGCTCTCGACCTCAGCCCACAAGCTCTACGGGCCCAAGGGCGTTGGAGCAATCTACATCCGCAAAGGGACGGACCTGACCACATTCATGCATGGCGGTGAGCAGGAGCAGGGCAGGCGCGCCGGCACCCATAACGTGCCCGGGATTGTCGGCTTCGGTAAAGCCGTCGAGCTTGCGAAAAGAGAAATGGAGAGTGAAGCCGTCCGTCTCACCCGACTGCGCGACCGCCTCATTTCTGGACTCATCGGGAAGCTGGATGACATCCGTCTCAATGGGCACCCCCGGAAACGCCTGCCCAACAACGTCAACCTCGCCATTGATTTCGTTGAGGGCGAAGCCTCGCTGATGGCACTTGACCTGGAGGGCATCTGCGTCTCCACCGGCTCTGCCTGTAGCTCGGAAAGCCAGGAGGCGTCCCACGTCCTCTTAGCCATCGGGCTACCCCCCGAGTGCGCCCGCTCGGCACTCCGGTTCAGCCTGGGCAAGTGGACCAGCGAAGAGGAGATAGCCCGCGTGCTTGAGGTTGTACCCAGGGTAATTGGTCGCCTCAGGGCTATGTCGCCCCTTTATAAAAAGAGTTAAAATAGGAGTATGAAAAAGATTTACCTGGACAATGCGGGGACGACGCCTCTCCTCCCCGAGGTGCGTGACGCCATGCTCCCCTACCTGGGAGATGTATTCGGCAACCCTTCGGCTATCCATCACGACTGGGGAGACGAGGCACGCCAGGCGGTAGAGGCGGCGCGGGGTAAGGTAGCCGACCTCATCGGTGGCAATCCGGCGGAGGTCATCTTCACCGGGAGCGGCACCGAAGCCAACAACCTCGCCGTGAAAGGTCTTGCCCTCGCCCAGCAGGCTAAGGGCAAACACATCGTCATCTCGGCGGTGGAGCACTTCTCGGTGCTCTACTCGGCAAGGACTCTCGAGAAATCCGGGTTCGAGGTGACGCTGGTTCCGGTGGACAAATACGGGGTCGTCCATCCGGATGAGGTTAAAAAAAGCATTAGGAAAGACACTATACTGGTCTCGGTCATGCACGCCAATAACGAGGTGGGCACGATTGAACCGATAAAAGAAATATCCCGTGTTACCCGCGAGGCAGGGGTTGTATTCCACACCGACGCCGTGGCGACGACGGGGAACATCCCGGTGAACGTAAGCGAGCTCGGTGTGGACGCCCTGAGTTTAGCAGGAAACCAGTTCTACGGGCCCAAAGGGACGGGCGCCCTCTGGGTCAAGAAGGGCGTCAGAATCATCCCTCAGCTTGACGGCGGGGTACAGGAGGAGGGAAGACGGGCAGGCACCGAGAACGTCCCGGCGATTGTCGGATTGGGCAAAGCCGCCGAGATGGCAAAAGCCAGTCTCAGCCAGAGGATGGTTCAGCTGACCGGACTGCGCAACCGCCTGCTCAAAGAGCTCCCGGCTAAAGTCCCCTACGTGGTGGTTTCGGGGCATCCCGAAAACCGTTTGCCCAACAGCGCCAGCTTCCTGGTTGAATTCATCGAAGGGGAAGCCATGCTCATGCTGCTCAACAGCCGGGGGATTGCCGCCGCTTCCGGCTCATCGTGCACCTCGAGGGCGCTTAAGGTCTCCCACGTGCTCACGGCGATGGGCTTATCCCACGCCCTGGCGCAGGGGTCTGTCCTTTTCACTCTGGGCATCAATAACACCGGGGCGGATATTGACTACCTCCTTGAGGTGATGCCACCGATTGCGGAGAGACTACGTCAGATGTCATCACTCTACGCCAAATTCGTAAAGACAGGTAAGAGAGAGGAATAAAGTTATGCCGGTTTACAGCGAAAAGGTTATGGAGCACTTTATGAACCCCCGCAACGTGGGGGAGATTGAGAACCCCGACGGGGTGGGCGAGGTGGGCAACCCCGTCTGCGGGGACATGATGACCTTCTACATCAAGGTCAAAGACGACCGCCTCACGGATGTTAAGTTCAAGACCTTTGGCTGTGGGGCGGCGATTGCCGTATCCAGCATGGTGAGCGAGATGGCGAAGGGTAAGACGCTGGATGAGGTGATGGAGATAACCCCGGCGATGGTGGCGGATGAGCTTCAAGGACTGCCCAAGAACAAGTTCCACTGCTCCAACCTGGGTGCCCAGGCGCTCCACAAGGCGATAGAAGACTATAGAGAGAAGCAAAAGGCAGGAGTGAAGAGTGGCAAGAAAAAGTAGTAGTAACGAAAAGGGATGCTGCCCCCACTGCAAGGCATCGCTCCCCGAGGCTTTTACGGCAATATGCAAGGTGTGCCAGACGGCTATCGCCTATTGCCCCAAGTGCAAAAAACTGCTGCCACTTGGTAGCCGTGTCTGCCCCAACTGCGGGACTAAAGTCACATAGCCGGGTTTAAGTCTTAGACCAATAGCTTCCCTGACAGTTGACGTTCTCCCGGACTTTCTTGGTAACCTTTGTCCCTAAAATCCGTATTGTCATTGCAGGCGAAGCAAAGCAATCCGCCCTTCTTACCGTCATTACGAGTGCGCGAAGCCCGTGGCAATTCTCCTCACACCCTGTCTTGGTCGGAACTTGACTATGCATCAAAGACCCTTTTCTCCTTTCTCTGGATTCCTGCTTTCGCAGGAATGACATTTTTCGGAGTTCATTAATCTCAGGATAAGCGTGTCTATGCTAGAATAATTCACTGTTACCTCGTCTGGATTTGAGCTATGCACCACACTGACGGCGAATTCATGGGCAAAAACCAGACCCGCCTCTACTTCCAGGGCTGGCTACCCGAGGCGAGTCCCAAGGCGGAGGTGCTGCTAGTTCATGGGCTTGCCGAGCACAGCGGACGGTATCTGAATCTGGCGAGACAAATCGTGCCCGAGGGCTACGCAGTCTACGGCTTTGACCTGCGGGGACACGGCAAGTCCAGGGGGCTCAGGGGATACGTTGGACGGTTCGCCGACTATCTTTACGACCTCAAGGTCTTTGTTGACAAGCTCCGGCGCGAGCACAATGCCACGAGATTATTCCTGCTGGGGCACAGCATGGGCGCCACCATCACCCTAGCTTACCTCCCCGACCATCAAAACGAGTTTCAGGGGCTTATCCTCTCCGCGCCGCTGGTGAGACCGTCGGTAAACCGCTCCGCGCCCATAATCCTGTTAAGCCGCACCCTTTCCCTGGTGCTGCCGAAAACGGGCACTTTCCGCATCGACGCCGAGGCAATAAGTCGTGACAAACGGGTAGTAGATGCCTATATCAACGACCCCCTCGTTTACCGGGGAAGAATCAAAGCCCGGCTCGGGGTGGAAATGCTCAAGTTTATGCAGAGGGCGCCCGGCGAGGCGTCGCAAATCAGCCTGCCAGCTCTAATCGTGCACGGCACCGCCGACGGTCTGGCTGACCCGGCAGGGAGTGAAATCATCTACGAGCATCTCGGCTCAAAGGACAAGACAATCAAGCTCTACCCCGATTTCTACCACGAGGTCTTCAACGACCTAGGGCAGGAGCAGGTCTTCTCAGAGCTCGAGACCTGGCTTGCCCGGCATAGCTAGAAGCTGATTGAAATAGGCTACCGCTTTTCTTTTCCCACTAGACTGTGCAATGGTTACGGACTAATTCGCTTCGCTCGAACGTGCGGGCCCCAATTCCAGCTTAACGTGCCAGAACTCGTTCTCGTCCCGCAGCGCCGCGCCTAGATTTGTGTACGGACCGGATTCTACTTGGCGATTCACCTGCCGCGTAGTCAAAACCCTGCAGAATGCGGCGCTCTAGCGGTGCATTTAGAAGAAGCTCCAGCGCCCGTACCATAGCTGCGTCTTCATTGGTCACGAATGTGAATGCTTCGCCGGTTTTGCCAATGCGTCCGGTACGGCCGATGCGATGAATATAGGCGTCTGTGCTATCGGGCATATCGTAGTTTATTACGTGTGAAATATCCAGAACATCAATGCCACGAGCAGCGATATCGGTTGCCACCAGAACCTTGATAGAGCCCTCTCGGAAGTGGTCGAGGGCGGACTGACGCTGGTATTGGGACAGATTGCCCTGCAGCGAAGTCGCCCGGCAGCCCGCATTTCCCAGTTGTTCGGCGACGCGCCTGGCACCGTGTTTGGTGCGCGTAAACACAAGGACAGATTCCATGTCAGTCTTGCGCAAAAGCTCCTTTAAAAGCGCAGTCTTGAGGCCTTGTTTGACAGGATACAAGGCATGAGATACTGTTGTTGCCGGCAGTGTCGGCCCAATCTTCACAGTTACCGGGTCATACAGGATTTCTC
Organism: Chloroflexota bacterium; assembly: GCA_043800335.1. Classification (GTDB taxonomy): domain Bacteria; phylum Chloroflexota; class Dehalococcoidia; order Dehalococcoidales; family JAZDNC01; genus JAZDNC01. The sequence goes on along the minus strand of JAZDNC010000022.1, from coordinate 23,088 downwards.
GTACCAGGCACCGGATATCATCGGGCATGGTAGCCGAGAAAAGTAGGGTCTGTCGCTTTTTTAATATACACTTCAAGATGCTCCGTATATCGGGAAGAAAGCCCATGTCGAACATTCTGTCTGCCTCGTCGATTACCAGGACTTGCAGGTCTGACAAGCTGATTGTGCCTTTCCAGAGATGGTCGAGCAATCTGCCGGGGCAAGCTACGATGATTTCGATGCCCTGACATAGCCTGCGCTTCTGCAGTTCCATACTCACCCCGCCATAAATGGCAGCGCTCCGCAAGCCTGTTTGCCGTCCCAGTTCGGTGAAAGTCTCGGATGTCTGCTCGGCAAGCTCACGGGTAGGCGAGATTACAAGTGCGCTGACGCGACCCCTCGGGCTTCCCAGAAGGCGCTGTAAAATCGGTAGCGCAAAAGCGGCGGTCTTACCGGTACCCGTCTGGGCCAGACCGATAACATCGCGGCCCTGCATGATAGGTGGTATAGACTGAGACTGAATTGGTGTGGGTGTAACGTAACCGAGCGCCTGTACACCAGCCATCACGCTCGGATGGAAGTGAAAGATTTCAAAACTCATTAAATCTCCTTAATAGAATGTAAAGAATAGGGTATGAAGTCGATGCACGGAAAAAGAGCGCCCCAGAAGCTCCATCGGGCGTCGCCGATTAGAGCCTGTGCTTTTCGGGGAAATCGGGGTAACATATTCATAGTGAAGCAACCGCAACAATACTAATCTGCCGAACTGCCGTTTTCTTGTCTGACGGTATGAAGGACAGCGACCGGATTCAAGGGCAACCGGCTCGACAATGGCTCTTTCTCCTGGCGTGAACGGGCTACCACCTCAGCTTTGACCTTGGCATCCATGTGCTCGATTACCCAGAACCAGATATAGCCATCGGCTAACGCCAGAAAGGTCTGAAAAGACAAAAAGACCAGCCCGATGGAGAACCGTCCCACGCCAAAGCAAAAACCGATGAAGGTACTTAACGGTATGCTGACTGCTCCCAGAAATATGGTCAAGCCCCTCAGGAAGTTGTACTTTACTGGGAGGCTCATCTTTGCGCTCCTCATTACCCGAACCAGCCATTAGCCTAGCCGTGCTATCAGACACTATCTTCATAAAACTATGAATGAACATATCGGGCGACCTCCAAATTTCAACTCTATTGCTTTCTGCCCGGTTGAGCCACAAGGTCAGTCGGCATACCAGCTATGGAACTTCAGAATGAGCGGAACCGTCCTGGCACTGAGGGCAAAATCGGACGGAGTCATACCGAATGAGAGAGACGATACCCAAGATAATTGTATCGCTCTCCCATTCAGTACGTAAGTTGCTATCTTCTAGCAGCTATCTGGTTGTAGCAAACACGGCAGTAGACCGGTTTGCCACTTCTGGGCTCAAAGGGAACTTCGGTGGCTTTGCCACACTGGGCACAAACCGCAGGATACATCTGGCGCGGAGATGTCTGGTAGTTGCCAGTTCTGTAACCAGTGGTATTACCCTGCTGCTGTTTTCTTGCCTGACGGCATGTAGGACAGCGCTTGGGCTCATTGGTGTAACCCTTGGTGGCGAAGAACTCCTGCTCCTCTGCGGTGAAATTAAACGTAGCACCGCAATCAGAGCACTGAAGGGATTTTTCCTGGAAACTCATATGGATGACCTCCTCTCTAAGATATTTGGTAAGTTTCGGTCATCCAATTCTTGAGTTGAAAGAAGATTCTAACTGAAGTCTTTAATAACCTGAACTTTAACCGAACCTAACTATACACCATTGGGAACATTAATGCAAATCGGATACCCTGTCTCCATCGTGGAGGGAGTATTCTACGATGGACAAAAGCTAGAGATACAGACTTAATCGCTCTGAATGAGCAATTGTATCCACTGAGCCGAGAGGTTAGGTGAGGGTGTTTTCAATTTCCCCTCACTCTGGCTCTCTCCTTCAGGGCGAGCCTTCTGGACGAGTCCTTCAGGATGAATCTTCAGCATAAATCCCACAGTGGGGAGAGAGGACTTCCCTATGATTTAGCGGGACCCTAAATTTAATCTCTTGGCAGAGATAAGCGACGGTTCGCTAGTCATTTTAGTGGCGCAGGCTGAGGATGTGTTGAACAACCTCGGCGAAGCCATCGCCACAGCAGGCGCTGGTGACGAACCTGGCAGAGCGTTCCAGCATCTCGCGCCCCCCGGCGTCAAGGTCGGGGTTGACAACAAGCACACTCACAGGGAAAAGCCTGAAGAGGGTGAGGTCGGTCGGGGCATCACCCAGCACAAGAACTTTATCTGGAGAAAGGCTCTCCTCACCGCTCAGACATGCCAGCCGCATCAGTGTCCCCCCCTTACTGATGCCCTTCTGGGCGAGGTGGAGGACATAACCCGAATCAAGAAGCTCGATGTCGTCCAGGTGCCTCTTAAGCTCCTCTGTGGTTATGCCGTGGACTCTAATGATAAGGTCTTTCGTCCTTTTTTTGTTCCACTCACCGGCTTCTATCGCGCCGGGGAAGAGCTTCTGCAGCCTCTCCAGCGCCCGGAGCGCCGGCGCTTGGCTGAAACCAAGCTCCACCATCTCGCCGCCGCGCCTCATGCGGGCGACCGCCCCGTTTTCTCCAATCAGGGGACCACTGACATTAAGTCTCGCCGCGAAATCATCAAGGTTGGTAATGTCTCTTCCCGAGACCAGCCCCACCCTAATCCCGTCCGCTTCAAGCTCGCAAATAGCGCGGGTGACCGGAGGGGTGAACTGGCTATCCCCAGAGGTTATGGTGCCGTCAACGTCGGTCATCACCAGTCTTATCTCATGAGCGATTTCTTTAGAGATGTTCAGGTAGGATTCAGCCATGCTTCGTCTCCAGAGTATTTTCCCTAAGTTACACTGATTTCGGCTAGCTGTCAATTTTGGGCTATCGACATTCTTTTAACCAACTCAGAACGATTCCAGAATCTTAACCAGATATTAATAATCCGTTGCTATCATAGGTTACAAACGGTTCAAATAATGAACTTGAAAGAAAGGAGGTGAAAATGTGGCGTAAAAAGTCCATCCTGATTGCGGTCGGGGTGGCGGTGGTGGCGGTCGGCATCCTGGGCAGTGTCGTCCTCGCCCAGACCGAGAGCGAGAGCACCGAAAAGAGTCTGTTTGCCAGGGTTGCTGCTATCCTAGGCATTGAGGAGCAAAAGGTGGAAGACGCCTTCAACCAGGCTCAGCAAGAGATGGCTGCCGAAGCACAGGATGCCTGGTTCAAGAAGCTGGTTGAGGAAGGCAGGCTGACCCAGGAGCAGGCAGACCAGTATAAGACCTGGTGGCAGGCAAGACCCGACCTGCCGGCGGGTTTCGGACTGCGTGGAGGGTTCGGCTTCAGGGGTCACGGCGGATTCGGATTCCCCGGCATGTGTTATCCGTCCCTGCCCAGCCAGCAGACCACTAATTAATCTTAACCAGAGATAAGCTTAAGCAGAGGGAAGAGTGCGCCGACTCTTCCCTCTCTATTATTATGTATATTATGTATTATGCTAGAATTAACTTTTTCTTAACAATTACGTTCTACTATAATAGATAAGTATTAGGGGGTTCTTATGGCGAACCGACGGGTGCTCGTGGTTGACGATGACAGTAAAACGGTAGAGCTGGTCAAGCTCTATCTCAACCGGGACGGCTATAAGGTGCTCACCGCCGGCAGTGGCAGGGAAGCGCTGGAGCTTGCCCGAAAAGCCCGCCCCGACCTCATTGTTCTTGACCTCATGCTGCCGGAAATGGACGGGCTGGAGGTCTGCCGCAACCTGAGAGATGAGTCCGATGTGCCGATAATCATGCTCACCGCCAGGACCACCGACGAAGATAAGCTGGCGGGGCTGGGGCTGGGGGCAGACGACTACGTCACCAAGCCGTTCAGTCCCAGGGAACTGGCGGCAAGGGTCAGGACGGTGCTGAGACGCCTCCCCGGAGAGCATGGGCCCGAGGAAATCAGACGCGGCGAGCTTACTATGAACTTCCCCAGACGTGAGGTATCACTCGCCGGCAGGAGCCTCGAGCTTACCACCGTGGAGTTCAAGCTACTGGCAGTCCTGGCGAAAGAGCCGGGCAGGGTCTTCAGCCGGGAACAGCTCATCCAGGAAGCCCTCGGCTACGATTTTGAGGGTTTTAACCGCACCATTGACGTCCACATCCTTAATCTGCGCCGGAAATTAGAACCAGACCCGCGCCACCCCAGCTACATTAAAACGGTTTACGGGGCGGGCTACAAGTTTTCAGAGGCATAATGATGCTGCACAGTCTCAGATTCCGCCTTTTCGTGGCTTTCACCGTCGTGATTCTGGTTGCCGTCGGTGCCGTTTATTTCTTTGTCTCCCGCACCAGCGGCAGCGAAATCAACCGCTTCGGTGAAAGAAGCCAGCAGGCACGCTTCAGCCGGGTGGACTTCGAACTTGTCCGCTACTTCCGGGAACACGAGAGCTTGGAGGGAATTCAACCCTACGTGGTGCAATGGGGAGGTCTCTACGGACAGCGCATCGTCCTGACCGATGTCAGCGGCATGTGCATAGCTGACTCCGAGGGGGAACTATTGGGACAAAACTACCTCCCTGATATGCAGGGGAGACGCCTTTCGATGCTGTGGGGAGGCAGCAACACCGGGACACTCTATCTCAGCCCCGAATCACCCTCTGACTTCCCCGCACCCTTCACCGGTCAGAGCCCTCCCGATTTCCCGTCACATCTCACTCTATCCCGGGCGATAAGCCATTATCTGCTCTGGGGCACACTGCTGGCGGTGGCGATTGCACTTCTTTTCACCTTCTTCTTCTCGCGACGGATTTCGGCGCCGGTAAAGGCGCTGGCTCTGGCTGCCGGAAAGCTGGGACGGGGCGACCTGTCCGAGAGGGTAGAGCTCAAGGAAAAGGGCGAGATGGGGGAGCTGGCTCAGGCTTTCAACTCCATGGCGAGCGACCTGGAGCGTGATAAGAAACTGCAGCGTGGCATGATAGCCGACATCGCCCACGAGCTCCGGACACCCCTATCCAATATCCGGGGCTATCTTGAGGCAATCCGTGATGGATTAATCAAGCCGGATGAGGACACCATCCGCTCACTCGAGGAAGAGACCGCCCTCCTGTCACGGCTGGTGAGCGACCTCCAGGAGTTGAGTCTTGCCGAAGCGGGCGAGCTGAGGCTTAACCGGGAGCTCGAAGACCTCGGAGGCGTCATCGGGAAGACGGTAGCCACCATGCAAAATCAGGGGGCGGCAAAAGGAATTCAGATGACTACCGAGCTTCCCGACAAACTACCGCCGGTAAATATCGACCCGCAGCGCATCAGCCAGGTGCTGCGCAATCTCCTTGAAAACGCAATTACGCATACCGGAGCGGGGGGCAGTATTAAAGTTGTGGCAGAAAGCAGGGACAACCTTATCAAGGTGGGCGTGACCGATACCGGGGAAGGCATCCCGGCGGAGGACATGCCCTACCTCTTTGAGCGGTTCTACCGCGTGGACAAGTCCCGCAGCCGGGCGACGGGCGGCACCGGTCTCGGGCTCACCATCGCCAAACGTCTGGTGGAAGCCCACGGTGGCACAATTGAAGCCCAGAGCGAACTGGGGAAAGGGAGCCGCTTCACCTTTACCATTCCCTTAGCCGAGTAGCCCGCGATAGCACATGTTTAGTAATTTCTTAACAATCGGGCTCTAAGCTGAATATTAAGAAGGCTTCTTTACGAGGAGGGGTTCAATAAATGAAAACTTTGAAGGCAGCGCTGGCGGTTCTTTTGATAGCCGGCGTCACTGTCCCGCTGGCGAGCTGTGGCTCCGGGAATACGAGCGCGGCGTTGGAGAGCCAGGTCGCTTCGGTCATACGCGGTAACCTGACCTCGGACATCTCCGCCGGCGGCAACCTCGCCCTTTCCCAGAAAGAAGACCTCGTGTTCGAGGTGGGAGGCACCGTTGCCGGTGTTGATGTGACGGTCGCCGAGGTACTCGTCGAGGAAGGCGGCAGCGTGAAGAAGGGGGATGTTATCGCCCGGCTCAACAGTGCCCCACTGGAAGATGCGGTAATAACTGCTGAGCGTGCGGTCAAGACCGCTGAGCTTGACCTCAAGACGGCTCAAGATGGTGAATTCAAGATTAAGACCGCCGAATTCGACCTTGAGAGCGCTACCACCGCCTTCAACAAGTTGAACTATCCCTACACCTACACGACTTTCGCTCTTGATGTCCCGGCGGCGATTGAGGCTTTAAGCAAAGCACAGCGGCAGTTGGAAGAAGCGAAGGCAGGGATTGAAGCCGGACCAACCTCTGAAGACTATGGCGAGGCTCTGGCGGACTTCAGAGAGGCTCAACTGAATGTGGCAAGCGCTCTGGAGAGACTGGCAAGGGGTCAGTCAATAGACACCTACTCAAGCGAGAATATATCAAAGATAGTATCCGATTACACCGCAGCGAGGACCGCCCAGATAAACATGGAGAAAGCCAGATACACCCTGGAGCAGACGAAAACCAGCGTACAGGCGACACTGGACAAGGCAGTCATTGCCCTGGAAAAAGCTCAGGAGGACTTGGCAGAAGCCAAAGAAGACCTGGCGAATGCGGTGATAACCGCGCCGTTCGATGGCTTCATCACCGCCGTAAATGTTGAGGGAGGTGATGAGGTGCAGAAGGGTACCATTGCTGCAGAGATTGCCGACCCCGCCAAATTTGAAGCCAAAATCATGGTCGGCGAGAGTGATATCTTTAAGGTCAAGGAGGAGGGAACTGCCACCATCCAGATTGATGCCTCGCCTATGATTGTCCTCACCGCCAGGGTAACTCATATCTCACCGACGGCGACTGTTCAATCCGGAGTGGTGAACTTCGAGGTCATGGTGGAGGCGGACGCGACCCAGTCCCTGGAAACTCCGACCGAGAGCCAGCAGTCTGCCACGGGAACTCAATCACGCCTATCGTCATCTTCAGTTCAGGCACCCACCCAGAGCCAAGGGACAGGCACGCAGGGTGCCACGCTAAGCCAGCTCAGGGAAGGCTTATCGGTAACCGTCAACATAATCCTGGCCGAGAGCAAGGACGTGCTCATGGTGCCCAACGGCGCCGTCACCCGGAGCGGCAGAAACACCCAGGTTCAGGTGATGAAGGATGGAGTCTCTGAAACACGGGTGGTGAAGACCGGCATCAGCAACTGGCAGTACACCGAGGTGACCGAGGGTCTCACCGAGGGAGAACAGGTGGTCGTGCCCAAGACAACTTCAACAACATCAACCCAGAACCAGCAGAGAGGTTTCTTTATACCCGGTGTGGGGGGCCCCAGATGATTCGACTGGAGAACATAGTCAAGGTCTATCCCCTGGGTAAGCAGGAGGTTACGGTACTAAGGGGGATAAACCTCAGTGTGGATAAGGGTGAGATGCTGGCAATCATGGGACCTTCCGGCTCGGGTAAGACCACCCTGCTCAACATCATCGGCTGTCTGGACCGACCGACCGAGGGGAGCTATTACCTTGAGGACAGGGAGGTCAGCCGTCTCGGCAAGAACCAGCTGGCGGAGGTGAGGGGACAGAAGATAGGCTTCGTTTTCCAGACCTTTAACCTCCTGCCCTGGCTCTCGGCACAGGCTAACGTGGAGCTTGGTATGAGGTATGCCGGCGGGAGCGACTCCCGTCTCGCCGCTGAGGCTCTAGGGAGGGTAGGGCTCGCCCACCGCCTGCACCACCATCCCAGCGAGCTCTCCGGGGGAGAACAGCAGAGGGTCGCCATCGCCCGGGCACTGGCTAAAAAACCCCCGCTTATCCTGGCGGATGAGCCAACGGGGAACCTGGACAGCCGCTCCGGCGCCGAGATTATCTCCATCCTGACCGGCTTAAACACCGAGCAGGGTATCACCCTGGTCATAATAACCCACGACCAGAACGTCGCCCACCATTGCCAGCGCATCGTGCACATCGGCGATGGCCAGATAGAGAGGGAGGAAAGACTGTGAAAAGGTGGCTGGAACCCCTGATAACGGCATGGGTCGCCGTAATCACGCACAAGCTCCGCAGCTTCCTGACCGTCCTCGGCGTGGTCATCGGCGTGGGGGCGGTCATCACCCTTATGTCCATCGGTAAAGGGACACAAGCTACCATCCTCTCGCGCATCGAGAGTCTGGGCTCAGACCTTATGTTCATCCGCTCGGGGTCGACCTCCCAGTTCGGTGTAAGAACTGCTCAGGGCAGCGCCACTACACTCACCCTGGAAGACGCCGAGTCAATCAAAGCGAGTGTTCCGGGAATAACCGTGGCTGTCCCCTCCAACTCAACCTCCCAGCAGCTCGTTTACGGGAGTCAGAACACGCGGACTCAGATAGTCGGGACAACGACAGAATACCAGATAGCCTATAACCTGAAACTCGCCAGCGGCGTTTTCTTTTCGGATAATGACTATGAAAATGGCACCAGAGTGGCGGTGCTCGGCGCCACTGTGAAAGAGACCCTTTTCCCCTCCAGTGACCCTTTGGGGCAGACGCTCAGGATGGGCAACCAGATTGTGCGCATCATCGGAGTGTTGGAGACCAAGGGGGCGTCAATGGGGACTTCGACAGACGACGCCGTCATGATTCCGCTCACCGCGATGCAACAGATGTTCTCCCAGTCGCGGACGAGCCGCGGAGAGCATGTGGTGAACTCCATCGCGGTCAAGGTAAGCGACCTGGAGCTTTCGGATGCCATCGTCGCTGATATCACGAGCCTGCTCCGCTCGCGCCACCAGCTGGCTACGGGCAAAGATGATGACTTCAGCATCACCTCCATGGAGGAGATAGCCAGCACCGTTTCCGAGACCACCCAGATGATGACTCTCCTTCTCGGTGCCATCGCCGCCATCTCCCTCCTGGTAGGGGGTATCGGCGTAATGAACATAATGCTGGTCTCGGTGGTGGAAAGGACAAGGGAAATCGGCATCCGTAAAGCCCTCGGCGCCAGAGAAAGGGACATCTGGGTGCAGTTTCTTATCGAGGCGGCATTTCTCTCCGTAACCGGTGGTATTATCGGGATAACGACGGGATGGGGGGCGTCAGCCCTAATCTCCCGCTTCAGCCCGATGACGACACTGGTCTCGGCTGACATCGTCCTCCTTGCCATCTCGGTCTCGGTCGGCATCGGGCTGTTCTTCGGGTTCTATCCCGCCTGGAACGCCTCGCGTCTTGAACCCATCCAGGCTCTGCGGTCAGAATAGTTCGCCAGTGCTGTGCCGAAGTCTTAGCCCGAAGTAACGACATCAAGCAGAGCGGAGTCGGATGACAGAACAACTCATCATGTTCTATAATGGCTGGCGATGCCGACCCTTTATGTTGTAGCAACACCGATTGGCAATCTCAAAGACATAACACTGAGAGCGCTGAGCATTCTCAGCGAGGTCAGCCTTATCGCCGCCGAGGATACCCGTAAGACCAGACGGCTCCTCAGCCACTACCAAATCAAGACCCCGATGACCAGCTACTACGAGTATAACAAGCTTATCAAGCTGGACTACATTCTGGGCAGGCTTGATGAGGCTGACGTGGCGCTGGTCTCCGAGGCAGGGATGCCAGGTATATCCGACCCTGGTTATGAGCTTATTGCGCAGGTGGGTGAGAAGGGGATACCGGTCGTGCCCGTCCCGGGGGCGTCGGCGCTCATAACCGCCCTCTCCGTTTCGGGACTCCCCACCGACCGCTTCACCTACACCGGCTTCCTGCCCCGCAAAGGCAGCGAGCGAAAGCGTCACCTTGAATCACTGGCTGACGAAGTCGGGACGCTCATCTTCTTTGAAGCCCCCCACCGCCTCAGGGCGTCCTTAGCCGACATCTTACTGATTCTGGGGGACAGGAGGCTTGCCATCTGCCGTGAGCTTACCAAGCTTCATGAGGAGGTCTTCCGGGGGACGGTAAGAGAGGCTTTAGCTCACTTTGTCCAGCCCAGAGGCGAGTTTACCCTGGTGCTCAGCGGGGCAGAGAAGAAGAGCGTTCCCCGATTTGACGACGTCCAACAGAAGCTCAGAGAGCTGCGCCTTAAAGGCTTTACGGCGAAAACAGCGCTAGCACAACTGACCGGAGAAAGTGGCATCAGTCGCAAAGAGCTATACCGGCTGTGGCTTGGACTTGAAAAATCAGAGTAACGGGAGGTTAAAATGAGAAGGGGTTGTATCTCAATCGGCGAGATTAAGTGTGACAGTTGCGGGCGCATGGTGGTCAGCGCCGAGCGCTACCTCGCCACCGATGTTGACAAAAAAGGTAAAGAGGTCGCCTCGGGGGGCAAGACGGTGCGCTACTGCATTGACTGCAGTCTCAAAAAAGGACTCGCCGGTTACCGCGAGGAGAAGGGGGAAAAGGTCCTGACCTTCTTCTTCGAGAAAGAGACGGCGCGTTAAAGTATCGTGTCTCTGTCACTGCGAGGTGTGAAGCGAGGAGTCTAAACAAATGTTATGAGATTGTCACGTCCCGATTTCATCGGGACTCGCAATGACAATTAGGAGAGACATTGCTAGCCCACAGTAGCCAGCTTCCCCCGGTTCATAGTATCCCGAAAAGCCGCTCGTGGTGAGCCTTCGGCGTGGTTCCACTGAGTCACCACGAAGTGAGCTCAGTCGAACGCCTGTCGAACCATAGCGGCGGCGAATATAGACCTCACCCTTCGATAGGCTCAGGGTGAGCGGACATGATAGAATAATTAAAACCCATAAGGTTAGGTTATGCCGGAAAGAATTCTAATCGGGGTCGCCTGGCCCTATGCCTCGGGACCACTGCATCTGGGTCACGTGGCAGGGGCGTATCTCCCACCGGACATCTTTGCCCGCTACCACCGCATGAAGGGCAACGAGGTGCTCATGGTCTCGGGCACGGATGAGCACGGGACGCCCATCACCATCAAGGCAGAGCAGGAAAGGGTACCCCCGGCGGAGCTAACCCGGAAGTATTACGACATCATCTCCGCCAATTTCAGAAAGCTGGGGATTTCTTTTGACCTCTTCACCCGCACCTCGACCGAAAACCATACCCAGGTCGCCCAGGAGATTTTCCTCACCCTTCTGGACAAAGGCTACATCTACAAAGCCAAAGTGCTCCAGGCTTACTGCCCGGGCTGCCAGCGCTTCCTCGCCGACCGCTACGTCGAGGGCGTCTGCCCCTACTGCGCTGCCAGCGGCGCCCGCGGCGACCAGTGCGATTTTTGCGGCAAGCTCCTTGACACTATTGAGCTTAAACAGCCGAAGTGCCGCATCTGCCTTACCACACCCGAGTTCCGGGAGTCGGAGCAGTTCTTTCTGAAGCTGTCCGCCTTCCAGGAGAAGCTCCTCGACTGGCTCAAAGACAAAGAATACTGGCGTCCCAACGTGCTCAACTTCACCCGCCACTACCTGGAGCAGGGGCTTAAGGACCGGGCAATCACCCGCGATATTGAGTGGGGAATTCCCATCCCCATTGAAGGCGACGCGGGGAAGTGCCTCTACGTCTGGTTCGAGGCAGTTATCGGCTATCTCTCGGCAGCCAAAGAGTGGGCAAAGTCAGCCGATGAGCCAGAGGCGTGGCGGCGCTTCTGGCAGGGAGACTCCAGAATCTACAACTTCATCGGCAAGGACAACATCATCTTCCATACCATCATCTGGCCCGCCATGCTGATGGGGGTGGGCGACCTGGGACTACCTTATGACGTCCCGGCGAACGAGTTCCTGACCCTGGAGGGAAAGAAGTTCTCTACCTCCCGTAACTGGGCGGTCTGGCTCCCTGATTACCTCGCCCGCTACGACCCCGAGCCACTCCGCTACCTCTTTTCCATCAACATGCCCGAGACCGGTGATGCCGATTTCTCCTGGTCGGATTACGTCCGCCGCAACAACGATGAGCTGGTCGCCACCTACGGCAATCTGGTGCACCGCGTGCTCACCTTCACCTACCGGAACTTCGACGGCGCCATACCCCAGCCCGGTGAGCCTGATTGGCGCAGTCAGTCCCTCATTGAGCTGGCGCGTAAGACACTGGACAAGGTAGGCGAATCTATCGCCGGCTGCCACTTTAAGGAGGGAGTCGGGGAGGCGATGGCGCTCGCCCAGGAGACCAACCGCTACCTGGATGAGAAGTCCCCCTGGAAGGTAATCAGAGAAGACAAGACCAGGGCGGGAGCGTCTCTCTACACTGCGATTTCTGTCCTCAGCGCCCTGAAAATAGCGATGTACCCCTACCTGCCCTTCTCGTCAGAGAGGCTAAACCGCTACCTGGGCTATGATAAGGACATCCAGAGCTACGGCTGGGCTTTTGAGCTACCTAAAGCGGGGCAGAAGCTGAGACCCCCCGAGCCGCTCTTTACCAAGCTTGATGAGAAGGTGGTTGAAGAGGAGACGAAACGTCTTCAGGGAGGACAGGCCTGGCAGGGCTAATTTCACATGGAGAAGACCGTGACTCTTGACGAGATTTACCAGCCGGTAAAAGGCGACCTCTCCCGGGTTGAGGTGATGGTGCGTGAGGTAAGCCGGGCTAAACTCGGCTGGCTACCCCGTGAGCTGGCGCAGGGACTCCGCGAGGGGGGCAGGGTCAGCGAGCTACTCACCCATATCCTGACTTCCGAGGGCAAGAGGCTCCGCCCGGCGCTAACCCTGCTTTCGGCTAAGCTCTATGATTACCAGCCCGAGAAAGTGCTGCCGATGGCGACAGCCATTGAGGTACTTCACATCGCCACGCTGGTGCACGATGACGCCATTGATAACTCGTCACTCCGGCGTGGTCGCCCCACTATAAACAGCATCTGGGGCGACGAGAAGGCAATCCTTCTCGGAGACTATCTGGTAGCTCAGTCTGGAGAGCTGGCAGGCGCAACCGGGAACAGAACCGTGGTTAAGCGCCTCTACCAGACCCTCATGACCATCGCCAGCGGCGAGCTTGCCCAGGCTTTCAGCGCCTTTAACCTAGAAAAGAGCGAGAGATACTATCTAAACCGCATCTCAAGCAAGACCGCCTCGCTCCTGGCACTTTCCACCGAGTGCGGGGGAATCCTGAGCCAGGCGCCCCGGGGCGCGGTCAAAGCCCTCAAGGACTACGGCTTCAATATCGGCATCGCCTTTCAGATTGTGGACGACATTCTGGACTACATCGGCACCACCGCGGAGATGGGTAAGCCAGTCGGCTCTGACCTGAGAGAGGGGACAATCACCCTGCCCGTGCTCCTTCTGGTGAAGAATCAACCCGACGCAAAAGACCTGCTGGACGACATTATCCGAAACCGCAACCGTGAGGCAAACACCAAAAAAGTAAGTGAGCTAATCCGTAGCTCGGACAGGGTAATCGGCGAATGCTATGATATGGCAGCAAATTACCGGGGGGAAGCGAAGGAAAGCCTCAAAAGACTCCCCGACAAACCAGCCCGAAAGTCTCTCTTCGACCTCGCGGATTTCATGGTACAGCGGCGCCGCTAAATCAGCTTCATGGTAAAACCCTCCCTTTAAATTCAAAAGGATTGCTTGTTAAAATTGACGATGTCTTGCTGTCATCGCAAGGGGCGAAGCGAGGAGTCCGTCTATTGTCATTCCTGCGAAAGCAGGAATCTAAATGTTACATTCAAGCGCAACCCAGTCTTCAACTCGCTAGAATGGCTCTAAAGTCCCTAAACTTGTTTTGACCTGAATCAAAATAAGTGGTAACATCACAGTTTAAATCCAATGTCCTTCAACCTGACAAAGGGGGTAACCGGTGGAAGTGGCAGTAAAAAAACCGACCCGCATCTTCTACGGCTGGTGGATAGTTGTGGCGTCGTTCGCCGCACAGATGATTAGCGGGGGTGTCTATACCTACGGGCTCAGCGCTTTCTTCCAGCCATTGCTTGATGCCCTTCAATGCAGCCGGGTGGTGCTTTCCGGTGCCTTCTCGCTGAAGGGTCTGGAGACCGGGCTTCTGGGCCCGCTCGATGGCTTTCTGGTGGACAGGTTCGGCGCCAAGAAGATGACCCTGTTTGGAACGATAATGGCGGGGGGCGGGTTCATTCTGCTGGGTCGTATCTCCTCGGTCGTCGCCTTCTATGCCGTCTTTATCCTACTGGCGGTGGGAGTTGCGTTGGGCTTTCATACCGCCCTCATGACGGCGATAGGGAACTGGTTCCGTAAGAAGCGCGGGCTGGCTTTCGGTATTACCCAGTCCGGTCTGGGTATGGCGGGGGTGATCGTTCCCCTGATTGCCCTGACCATCACACGGCAGGGCTGGAGATTCGCGGCGCAGGTAATCGGGGTTGGTATATTAGTGGTCGGCATCCCCATCGCCTTGGTAGTCAAAGACTCTCCGGAGCGATACGGGCTTCTACCCGATGGCGAAGAACAGAAGCCCGAGCTAGCCGGGGCAAAGGCCAGGGCTGGAGAGGATGAAGGCTTTACCGTTAAAGAGGCACTTGCCACCCCTGCCTTCTGGCTCCTCGCCACGGTTTTCGCCCTCCGCCTCATGGTTACCGGAGCGATAACGACCCACGTACTACCCTATCTCATTGACATCGGCTTTAAGAGAGAGACCGCCGCTACCGCCCTTGGCTCAATCGCCGCCGTCAGTACCGTAGGCAGGATGGGCTTCGGGCTTTTGGGAGACCGCCTGTCGAAGAGACTCATGATAGTCGCTCTTCTGGCGTCTCTGGCCGCATCCCAGCTCTACCTGTGTCAGGTCAGTAACATCGCCGAACTAATCATTTTTGTCGCCCTCTACGCCCCCTCATACGGGGGACTCGCCGTCCTCATGCAGTCAACAAGAGCTGATTACTTCGGACGCCGCGCCTTCGGCACCGTCATGGGCTACATGAACCTCTTCACCTCGGCGGGGACTGCCGTGGGTCCTATCTTCACCGCCTGGGTCTGGCAAAGAACCGGCAGCTACCGGCTCGCCTTCGTCATCTTCGCCGTCACCACGCTTGTTGCCCTGGTGATTATGCTATGGGCTAAACCACCTACCAAACGGATAACTGAGAGCCGGTAAGACGCTTGCTTCCAGAAATAGCTTTCTTCTGGTTGTCAGCCATTACCCCGCTGTGCTATATTACACGCCTACAACGAATGACACTTCGGGCAGAGGAGAATGAATAAAAGGGCCTTTGTCTCCCTCTCGGTGGCTACTTTCGTCACCATGATGGGGATGAGCATCATCTCGCCCCTGATGGCTCTGTATGCCCAGAGCCTTGGCGCCACCGGTTTCCAGCTCAGCCTCATGTACTCCGCCTTTGCCCTGTCACGCTCTCTAATCCAGCCATTCACCGGCTGGTATTCCGACCATAAAGGGCGCAAGAACCTCATGGTAATCGGGCTCGCCGGCTTCACCGTGGTGTCGGTGGGCTATGCCCTCGCCGCCAACATGTACCAGCTCACCATCGTGCGTCTTTTGCACGGTCTTGCCTCAGCCATGGTCATCCCCATCGCCCAGGCTTACATTGGCGATATCTGTCCCAGGGGCAAGGAGAACCTCTACATGGGTATCTTCATGATGTCAATGTACGTGGGGATGGGGACGGGACCTCTCCTGGGCGGGACGCTCTCCGATGCCTTCGGTACCATGGACCCCGCCTTCTATGTCATGGCGAGCCTCGCCTTCGGAGGGCTAATACTCATGATACAGTACGTCCCCCACACCGAAGCCCGCATCATCGCCCGAAAGAGCCGCACCCCGATGCGGGTCATGCTCCGGGACAACCGGGTTAAGGCAGTGGCTCTCTACCTGGGTAGCCGTGGCATCCTGAGGCAGGGCATCGTCGCCTTCCTGCCCCTCTTCGCCACCCAGGTGATGGGCAAGAGCCTTACCCTAGCCAGCGTGGCGTCTTCGGTCTACATCATGACCGAAGCTTTCGGGCAGGGCATCGTGGGACCCATAACCAACTACTTCTCCAAGAAAGCGCTCATGGTCATTGCCGCGGTGGTGGCTTCAGCGCTCGCCCTCTTCGTAGGTAGCTCGCGGAGCTTCTTCGGTCTCCTGGCACTCCTCGTCCCGATTGCGCTCCTCACCGCGCTGGGCAGAATCCCCGCCCTTGCCTACAGCGTGGAGACGGGTAACCGGCACGGCAGGATGGGCGTCGGCATGGGAATCAACAATGCGGCTCAGGACTTGGGGCACTTCTTCGGTCCCATGGCTTTCGGCTGGGCGATGGACAAATTCGGCATCGGCTCAATCTTCACCGTCGGCGGAATTATCTGCCTGGTCACGGTGCCCCTCATGTCCTACTGGCTCTTCCAGAAGGAGCCTGAGACTGAGACCGTTCCAGAAACGGCTAAGACCGAACCTGCCCGGAGCCAAGAATGAGCCACTTGTAGCTGGTTATCTCCCGGAGACCCATCGGTCCCCGGGCGTGCATCTTCTGGGTGCTGATGCCGACCTCCGCCCCCAGCCCGAACTGCCCACCGTCGGTGAAGCGAGTCGAGGCATTGACGTAGACGCAGGCGGCGTCCACCTCATTCAAAAAGCGCAGGGCGACCTGATAGTCCTCGGTGACAATGGCTTCGGAGTGCCCGGTGCCGTATTTCGCCATGTGACTCATCGCTGCGTCAATTGAGTCAACGACCTTGACGGCGACGATGAGGTCTAAATACTCTTTGCCCCAGTCTTTATCCGTTGCCGGTAAAAGTTTCAACGACTTATTTGATTTGAGAATCGCAAGCGACCTCTCGTCACAGTGTAGTTCAACCTTACCCTTCGCCAGCTCTTTCGCAATGAGGGGAAGTGCCTTCCGGGCAACATCTTTATGGCAGAGCACACAGTCCAGGGCGTTGCAGACTGAGGGCTTCTGCACCTTGGCGTTATAGATAATCCTGACCGCCTTTTCAATATCGGCGGCTTTGTCCACGTAGGTATGGTTCACTCCTATTCCGCCGGCGACCACTGGGATTGAGGCGTTGTCTCGCACAAAGGTGATGAGGGGAGTCCCGCCCCGGGGCACAATCAGGTCTATATACTGGTTCATGCGGAGCAGGTGGTCCACCAGGGCGTGGTCGGTGTTCTCGATGAACTGGACGGCATCCTGGGGGACACCGGCTTTCGCGCAGGCGCCCTGAACCAGATGTGCCAGGGCACGGTTGGAGTTAAGAGCTTCCCTGCCGCCGCGCAGGATGACGGCGTTACCCGACTTGAGCGATAGGGCAGAGATGTCGGTAGTGACATTGGGACGGCTCTCGTAGACCGTGGCGATAACCCCCAGGGGTACCCGCTTCCTGCCCACGATAAGACCGTTGGGCAGTGTCTTCATGTCAAAGACCTCCCCCACCGGGTCGGGGAGGGCGACAACCGCCATCACATCGTGAGCCATCCCCTCCAGAATCGCCGGATTGAGCCTGAGCCTCTCGTAGAGCGCCCCGGCAAGCCCCTCTTTTTTCGACTTACCAAGGTCAACCTTATTGGCAGAGAGTATCTCATCCTTTTTCGTAATTAAGTCCTGAGCGAGATACTCCAGAGCCCTGTTCTTGACATCGGTCGGGAGATAAGCCATCCGCCTTGAGGCTTCTTTGGCTTTCCGGCACTGGGCTTCCAGCGCTAAAACGGCTGATTTTAAAACTGGCATACTTTCCTCCGGCTACATGAGGGGGCCGTCCCCCTCAAAAGTATAAGCGTATATCTTTAGCCCGCCGCGGGTACGGCGCTTGCCCACGCTGAGGACAATCCTGCCACTGCGCCCGTCGCCCTCTCCAAGCTGGATGACATACTCCCCCGCCTTGAGGCGGGACATGGTGGTAAGCTCCCCGCTCCACTCATCGGGGGAGATTTGCAGGTCTTTGCCGCGCTTCTCGGTAAGCGCGTAGTCAGCGACGCTGCAGAGCTCCTTCTCGTTCGGGGTGATGACCATGCCGGTGCCGGTCGAGTGTTTCTCGTTCATTACCTACTCCTTCATCTCAAGTCCCGTTAAATCTCAGGAGATTGCCACGTCGCTGAGTTTACCCTGAGCGAAGCGTGAGGGCTCCTCGCAATGACAAGACTATATTATCACCAGGTTGTTACGGTGCACCACCTCCGCGCCGAAGTCATAGCCCAGAAGCTCAACAATCTCGGTGGAGTGCCTCCCCTTTATCTTCTCAATATCCTCAGCGCCGTAGTTCGCAATCCCGGAGCCGAGGCGGTTCCCCTTCAGGTCACAGATGTTGACGATGTCCCCCTGCTGGAAGCTACCGGAGACCTCCCTGACACCACTGGGGAGAAGGCTCCGCTTTTGCTTGACGAGAGCGGTCGCCGCCCCGTCGTCCACGGTGAGAGTGCCCTTGATTGAAAGCCCGGAGAGCATCCAGCGCTTCCGGCTCTCCAGGCGCGAGGTAGCGGGCAGAAAGCTGGTGCAGATGGCATCTTTGGCAATCAGCTTGGGCAGGATGTCCGGCGTCCTGCCGTTGGCGATAAGGACGGTGATGCCGCAGGCGGTGGCAAAACGCGCCGCCTCAATCTTGGTCACCATGCCCCCGATGCTCTCCTCGCTCTGCGTCCCTGATGCCAGCTTCTCAATCTCGCTGTCTATCTTCGCCACCTCGGGGATGAGACGGGCGTCGGGGTAGCGGCGCGGGTCCGAGGTGTAAAGCCCATCAATATCGGAGAGCAAAATGAGCCAGTCGGCGTCAACCAGATTCGCCACCATCGCCGAGAGGTTGTCGTTATCGCCGAACTTGGCGTCATGCATCTCGTCGGCAGAGACCACATCGTTCTCGTTGATGATGGGCACCACCCGCCGTTCCAGGAGAGCCATGAGGGTGTTCCGGGCATTGAGGTAGCCAGCGCGGTCAGAGAGGTCACGCTTGGTGAGGAGAGCCTGGGCAACGGTGATGCCATGCTCGTCAAAGAGCTTCTCGTAGACCGACATTAGCCGGCTCTGCCCCACCGATGCCAGCATCTGCTTGTAGGGGACGCCCTTGACCTTGCCCTTGATGCCCAGCCTGAGACGCCCGGCGGCGACCGCCCCGGAGGTGACGATGACGACCTCAAGTCCCTCTTTGTGGAGCTTCGCCACCTGGGCGACCAGGCGGGACATGGTATCGGTATCAAGGTGGTCGCCCCCGCCGGTGAGCAGAGTGGTGCCGAACTTAACTACGAGACGCCGGCAGGCTGGAGTTTGGGTTTTGTCCATTCGTCTAACCTGAGAAAAACTGCCCCATTATAACAAGTGGGAGTCAGGGCGACAAGAATCTAAGCAGTGAGTAATTTCGTCATTGTAAGCGAAGAGTCCTGCCACTTCACGGAGATCGCCACATCGCCAGGCTCCTCGCAATGACGATTTGTTGTCCCACCGTCGGAGTTAGATGAGGGGGCTTTTAAACCCCCTCATCAGCTCCCTGCTTTAAACAAATGTAAGACTAGTCCTTGCGCTCCGCGCCCACTGGCTCGCCGATTTCCTTAATCAGCTTCGGGACGTCTGCCTTCTTGTAGCCGAGGATGTTCACCAGAATCTCCGCTGTATGCTCACCCAGTCGCGGCGCCGGACCGAATTTCATCGCCGGCGTCTCACTGAACTTCACCGGGAAATTCAGGTGGTGGTAAGTGAGTCCGGTCGTGGGATGGGTGTAGTCGCTCATGTATTCGTTGGCGATGACCTGTGGGTCGGTGGGAAGGTCTTCCCACTTCTGAATCCTCTCCCCCATGAGATACTTCGGGTTCTTGGCAAAGATTTGCATCCATTCCTCGCGTGGTTTTTTAGCGAAGTACTCATCAAGGAGGGCTACCGTCGCTTCAACATTCGTCCGGCGTGCCGCATTGGTATTGAAGCGCGGGTCATCTCTATAGATTGACTCCGGTATGCCCAGCGCCTGGCAAAGCGGCACCCAGGGGCTTGCCGTAGGCTCGGAGAGCATAATCCACTTGTCGTCCTTGCAGCGGTAGTAGCTGGAGAGCATATTGGGCGCCTTCTCCCTGGGGGTGTAGCGCGGTGCAATTTCCCCCCGGTAAAAAGTCGTCTGTAGCGAACAGCCCGTCAGCCAGAGAGAGGCGGAAAGGTGTGAGATATCAATCTCCTGCCCGATGCCGAACCTCTCACGGGCGATGATTGCCGCCAGGATGCCCCATGACCCGAGTATGGCGCCAATCTGGTCAGACATGCCGGTTGAGCTGTTTATAGGCCTATCCCCCATCTCGTGCAGGTACATCCAGCCGGAGCGGGCACGCCCGGAGCCGTCCTTACTCCCCTTGGTGGCATCGGGCCCCTTCCTGCCGAAACCGGTCCCGTAGCCGTAGATGATTTTGGGATTGTATTTCCGGAGCGTCTGATAGTCACAGCCGAGCTGCTCGGCAACGCCCAATCTCAGGTTCTGCATGAAGACGTCCGACTTCGCCGCCAGCTGGTAGAGAACCTCCCTGGCTTTGGGGCGGTCCAGGTCAAGCACCAGACCCTTCTTGAGCTGATTATTGGCTTCGAAATAGGCGTTCATTTGCAGCCCGCCGAACTCCTTGCCCTCCCCACCCTTCATGCCATTGCCGTTGCGCGCCACGTCACGCCCGGTGTCGCCCTCGGGACGCTCCAGCTTTATCACCTCCGCCCCCAGCATCGCCAGCATGAGCGTATTGACCGGGCCCAGCTGGTACATGGTCTGGTCAATTACCCTGATTCCCTCAAGAATCTCGTGAGCCATTTTCTACCTCCTTAATGTTTCAGATTATCTTCAGTCCTCGACCGGGGCTACCTGCGGTCTGCCGATTTCATCAAGCAGTTTGGGTACATCCGCTTTCTTATAGCCGAGCAGGTTGACCAGGATTTCCTCGGTGTGTTCACCCAGGAGCGGTGCCCTGCCCACTTTCACCGCCGGCGTCTCTGAGAACTGCATCGGCAGGCGCTGGAACTTATAGGTCAGCCCGGTCAGCGGATTGGTGTAGTCGGTCATGTACTCGTTGGCGATGACCTGCGGGTCTTTGGCAAGGTCGTATACCCTCTGGACCCGCTCCCAGAAGATGTCCTTACCCTCGAAGGACTTGATATGTTCCTCTCTGGTTTTCTTTGCCATATACTCGTCAAAGAGGGCGACCGCTTCCTTGGCGTTCTTCGCCCGTGCGCTGCGGGTATTGAAGCGCGGGTCATCTTTATAGATGGATTCCGGTATGCCCAGAGCCTGGCAGACCGTTACAAACTGCCTCGGTATGCTGGACAGGAGCATGAGCCACTCGCCGTCCTTGCATTTATAGTAATTGCCGGCGGGATTGACGGCTCTGGAGCGTGGTTGGAGATAAGCCAACGGTTTGCCCGTAAGATAGGTCGTCTGAACGGGGTCAAGCACCAGCCACATCGAGGCGACCAGATGCGAGGTTTCGCACGCTTGCCCGATACCAAAGCGCTCGCGAGCTAAGAGCGCCGCCAGGATGGCGTTGGCGGCAAATATACCGCCAAGCTGGTCACAGGAGCCCCCCAGCGGGTTTATCGGCTGACCATCTTCCGTGGGTGGAAGCCACATCCAGCCTGCCCTAGCCACGCCGGCGGTGTCAAAACCGGGCTTCTCGGCGTCAGGACCCTTGGTGCCGAAGCTGGTGCCCGAGCAGTAGATGAGTTTCGGATTGTATTTTTTGAGTGTCGGATAGTCACAGCCAAGCCGGGCCGCCACTCCCCCACGCATGTTCTGCATGAAGACATCGGACTTAGCGGTAAGCTGGTAGAGAATCTCCTTTGCCTTGGGCTTGGCGAGGTCTAGAACAATGGCTTTCTTACAGCTGTTGTTCGCCTCAAAGTAGGCGGAGAGGTTCATGCCGCCGAAGCCTTTGCCCTCCCCACCCTTGACTACCCCCATGTTCATTGAGGCCCGTCCCGGCTCACCCATTGGCGCCTCTATCTTGATTACCTCGGCACCCAGCATCGCCAGCGTCGTGGTAGCCACCGGCCCAAACCTATACATGGTCAAATCAAGGACTCTGATACCCTCAAGTATCTGATGAGCCATTATGTACCTCCTATTAAGCTATATAAATTTTATTGCCCCGAGCTGAGTTCACCTCCTCTCTTTTGACAGGCGTTAAGGGTTAATCCAGAGGCTTCTGCACCGTTGGTCGCCCAATCTCATCGAGGAGCTTGGGTACGTCCGCTTTCTTGTAACCTAGTATGTTAACCAGGATTTCCTCGGTGTGTTCACCCAGAAGGGGTGCTCTCCCCAGCTTCATCGCAGGCGTCTCACTGAACTGCACTGGCATGTTAACGTGCTTATAGGTGAGCCCGGTTAGTGGATGAGTGTAGTCGCTCATGTACTGGTTGGCGATGACCTGGGGGTCGGTGGGCAAGTCTTCCTATTTCTGAACCTTCTCCCAGATACAGTCCTTAGGATTCTTGTTGACGATTTCTATCCACTCATCACGCGTCTTTTTGGCAAAAGCCTCATCCCACATCTTCACGCACTCTTCGGTATGTTCTCTTCTTGCCCTCACCGTGTTATAGCGCGGGTCATCCCGGTAGATAGACGCTGGAATACCCAGGGCTTCACACATGGGCTCCCAGGTTCTCGGCGTCGGCGAGATGAGAATAATCCACTTGTTATCTTTGCACCTGTACCAGCCGGAAAGAAAGCCGGTGTTCTTTTCTCTCGAGGCTACCGGGTAGGCGTATGTCCCGCGGTAAATCTGCGTCTGGATGGAGCACTGCATGAGCCACATTGAGGCGGCAAGATGCGAGGTCTCACACTCCTGCCCGATGCCGAAGCGCTCCCGGGCGATTATCGCCGCCAGGATGGCATATGAGCCGAAGATGGCTCCAATCTGGTCGGAGCAGCCACCCATAAAGCCGAGCGGGTAATCTCCCTCGCCGTGGAAATACATCCAGCCCGACCTTGCCCGTCCGCTCCCATCCATGCCGGCTTTGGTGCCATCGGCTCCCTTGGTGCCGAAGCTGGTGCCGGAATAGTAGATGAGCTTGGGGTTGTATTTTTTGAGTGTCTGGTAATCGCAGCCCAACCTGGCACACACACCGAGGCGCATATTTTGGGCAAAAACATCGGACTTGGCGACGAGCTGGTAGAGGACATCCCTGGCTTTGGGTTTGGTTAAGTCCAGGACCAAAGACCTCTTGCAGTGATTATTGGCCTCAAAGTAGGCGCAGAGGTCTAAGCCGCCAAAGCCCTTGCCTTGACCACCCTTCACGATTCTTTCCCCGGCCCGCTGGGCATCTCGCCCCGGCTCACCGACAGGTATCTCCAGCTTGATGACATCGGCGCCCA
>JAZDNC010000016.1:0-14740 GCA_043800335.1 Chloroflexota bacterium | reverse complement strand
GTAGCGAAGCATATCCCTGATGGAATACCATAAATTGGTTTCTTTATGATGAAAAACTAAAGATAGCCACGCATCGTCTTTCAAGGCATAAAACATCTGTTCAAAAGACTTCTGAAGAACATCAAGATAATGCCTCTCATTGAACTGTTGCTCACCCCCTTCAATGGCTTCTCGCATTCGGCTCTCAATAGGGATTTCAAAACCAAGCCAAGCGTGCCACATAGTGCTCAGGTCAAGATATGAAATATGAGCACCGTAGGGCGGGTCGGTATAGATGTAATCTGCGGTGTTTCTGCCTACATATTTCAACAGGTTTTCCGCAGAATCACAGTGGACATGAAATGTTTCACCTTCACTAACAAAGTCTTTAAAAACATCGTTGCTCTTCTTTTTGGCATTAGCTACAAGTCTTGCTCTGGTGGTAAATAAACTCCATACATCGCGATAATTAGGAGAAGGTGGAACCCAATAACGATATTTAGTAAAAATACTGCTATTGCCACCACCTTCCTCTTTAGCATCAACCCAGTACGTTATACTAGTTCTCGGCAAAATACCTGACAATGTGAATAATAGAAGCGCTTGCGCCTCCTTATCGCACAATTGCATAATTGCCGTGCGGAGATGAGCAAGGGATATTAACTGAGCTTTTCCGAACAGGTCTTCTACATAACCTCTGTCCGCATTTGAGGGTAGCTTTACTCCCTTTGGATACCACTCTTTAAGGTCATAGTCGTCTAGCTCTTTCGGCGAGGCTTTACGCACAAAGTCCATGACAGGTTTCATTTCCTTTTCAACCTGCCGGTAGGCTTCCCAGTAGGCGTCAAGGTCAACTGGCGCTATACAGGTCTGGCGCGTGATAAACACTGCCAGCGGGTCGAGGTCAATGCAGACTGTTCGGCACTTGTTGGTTAAGGCTTCAACCGCCGTCACGCCACTCCCGCAGAACGGGTCAACAACGAGCCCGCCTTTGGGACAGAAGTGGCGGATATATTCGCCTACCACATTTGAGGGCTGTTTTGTATAGTAAGGGTGTATTTTGTAGTGCCAGGCTTTGGATTTTTCAGCAGGGAAAGCTTTGCGGATAGGTTCTACGACTCTGGCGGTTACTTCTGCCATTCTGTATCCTCTCTCAGATTGCTCTCATCCCTTCTATCCTCCGCTCAATAATAGAGGCATCACCGCCAAAAAACAACTACTTATACCTCTTCACCTCAAATCTATACAGCTTCAGCTTCTCGTCGGGGGAAATCCCCCCTTTCATACAGCAGATGTTTATCTGCTCGTCAACCGTGTCCACTCCCTCAAGGTCAGGCAGTAACAGCCCCCTTCTCCACCCGCACTCAACGATGGCCCCATACTTCTTTGGGTCAAGCTCGGCTTTGCTCTTGACCGGCACCGGCGAGGTCAGCACATCCACGCTTATCTCCAGGTCTTGAAGCTCCTCGGGCGTGATGGGGAAAAAGCGCGGGTCGCGGGTTGACGATGAGATGGCGTTATGGATGATTTCCTGGGCTACATTCGTCTGCGTCGGCGCAAAGGTGCCGATACAACCCCTCAGCTCGCCGCGCTTGTAAATGGAGACGAAGACGCCGGCTTTTTCTTTCATCTCCGGCGCGAGTTCGCCCGGTTTTATAACCTTGCCCTCGCGGACGAAGGACTCGACCGAGCGGTGGGCGAGCCTCACCAGCGGCGACATCAGCGTGCCCTTGATTAAGATGCCGGCATAGCCGACCACACTTGAGTAGTCCTTCACCACATCACCGCTGGTCTGGTACTTGACCAGCTCGGTTGCGGTGGCTTTAAGCTCCTTCGCCGCCGTGATGAGCGCCACCGCCGGGGCGTAGCCGCACATGGTGATGTTCAGCTCGCTCACCCGTTTAAGGAGCTTATCCGCATCCAGCTCCAGAATGGCATTGATTGCCTCAGTATCTTTCTTTTTTGCGGAGTCCTGACTCTCGTAGTGGGTCATGTCACTCGAGGCGAGGATAACCGCGTCCTTGTTTGAATTTAGAATCGCACCGGCGATGGCACGCCCGATATTTTTATAAACCTCCCCCGGGGCATGGGCTAAAATGATAGGCACAATCTTTATGTCGCTCTTGAAGTACTGGAGAAAGGGTAGCTGGACTTCAATGGAGTGCTCAGCAAGATGAGCTTCGGTGTCCTCCTCAAGATAGCGCGACCCCTCTTTGATTGCCTTCGCCAGCTCTGAGTCAATCTCGACCTCACCCAGAGGCGTTTGCCAGCTCCCCTCAGTCATGATACTCATCGGCTTACCCATGCCGGTGTGATTGGGCCCCAGAATGATAAAAGTGTCTTTGAAGTTCACGCGGGAGATACTCGCCCCGGCGACGGGACCGGAGTAGACATAGCCGGCGTGGGGCATGACGAGACCGATGACGTCTTCTTTTGACGCACTCTCATTTACCATCTTTTTTATAGTTGATTTAAGCTGGGCGGCGCTCCCGGGATAGAACTGCCCGGCGACAACAGGTTTTCTTATCATGGCTTAGCCCCCTTTCCTCTGGCAACACGGAAGTTGAGGTCAGTGCCACAGAACTTACACCTTGAACCGTCCAACCCGACAACTCTGGTGGCATCAAAACCCACCCGTGCAACCACCAGCCTGCCGCAGTTAAAACAGCGTGTATTCTCGCTCTGGTGCCCGGGGATGTTCCCGGTGTAGATGAACTTAAGACCCGCCTTCTTTCCTAACTCAATAGCGTGCTCCAGGGTGGCGACGGGGGTGGCGGGGAGCTTGTCCGCCAAGTAGCGGGGGTAAAAGCGGGTGACATGCCAGGGGGTAAGCTCACCGAGGGCGTCCTTTATCCAGCGGGCGATGCCGCCAAGCTGTTCGTCATCATCATTCAGGGTGGGGATGACGTTGGTCACCACCTCGA
Organism: Chloroflexota bacterium; assembly: GCA_043800335.1. Classification (GTDB taxonomy): domain Bacteria; phylum Chloroflexota; class Dehalococcoidia; order Dehalococcoidales; family JAZDNC01; genus JAZDNC01. The sequence continues at coordinate 11,837 of JAZDNC010000016.1, read as the reverse complement.
CGTGCATCCCCCACTTCTCCTTGGCACGCCTCGCGACGTCAAGAATCCCTTCCCAATGGGTAATCCTCGCCACCTTGAGATAGAAGTCATCGCTAAACCCCTTTATGTCAACCCGCCAAGCATCAAGGTAAGGCGCGATGGTATCGAGGGCTTCGGGGGTCATGTAGCCGTTGGTGACGTAACCGGTGTAAAGCCCCCGCTCTTTAGCCAGCTTCGCCGAGTCAAGGGTGTACTCAAACCACATCGTCGGCTCGTTATAGGTCCAGGTGATACCCTGACAGCGGTTCGCCTTCGCCCGCTTCACCGCTTCGGCGGGTAGAATCTCCTCCGAGTTGAGCCAGGGCTCTTCGTTCTGGGGGCAGGAGATTTCCCAGTTCTGACAGCCATCACAGTGGAAGTTACAGCCCCAGCTTCCCAGGGAGTAGGCGAGAGTCCCCGGGTGAAAGTGGAAAAGGGGCTTTTTCTCGATAGGGTCAACGGCGACAGATGAAGCCTGGGCGTAATTCATGTTGTAGAGGGTGCCGTCACGGTTCTGGTACATGCCGCAGACGCCAAAGTTGCTTGGGGCAATGGAGCAGCGCCACTGGCAGGTATTGCACCGAAGCCGACCGCCGTCAAGTTTCTCAAAGAGCAGCGCCTGGCGCATAGTGACCTCCTCGCTCAGGAGACTAAGACTATTATAGCATCAGGCGGACATATTCTGTTCTGGATAAAACGAGAGCGCCATTGCGAGCGACTCCGCCCCTTCCCTGTCATTGTCGGGCTTGACCCGACAATCCAGAACCCCTCTCCCCACCTCTGGATTCCCGCCTGCGCGGGAATGACATTTAGTGAGATTGCCACATCGCTCTCGCTCCTGGCAATGACGACAGTTTGACAGCATCTACCACCGATAGTAGAATTCACCTCAATTGCAAGACAACTACCAACACGGCTAAGGAGGTCTTGAAATGAACCTTGAACCTATCGGCGTTATCAAGTCCCCGGTGAAAGAGCAGGTGGACGAGGGCTGGGGCAAGGTGGTCTCGGAGATACACATACACAAACAGTGGACGTCAGGACTCGCCGGGCTGGACGAGTTCTCTCATGTCATCGTCCTTTTCTATATGCACGAGTCAACCTTTACCGCCAAGAGCGACCTGGTGCGCCGACCCCAGGGACGCGCCGACATGCCTATGCTGGGAATCTTTGCCCAGCGCGCCAAGCACCGCCCCAATCCTATCGGCATCACGGCGGTTTCTCTTCTCGGCGTGCACGGCAACGTGCTAACGGTAAAAGGGCTGGATGCCATTGACGGCACGCCGGTGCTGGACGTCAAGCCCTACTTCCCTATTTATGACTGTGTTAAGCAGGCGAAAACGCCGGAGTGGATTGACCGCCTGATGGAAAAGTATTTCTAGCCAGACAATTTAGGCTTCTTCTCTTAGATGTTCGCCGAGTTTCAGGAGATTGCCACGTCGCCCGACTTCGTCGGGACTCCTCGCAATGACAGTGCGAGTCTTGACGCCCTAGCCAGCTTCAAGTAGACTTGACCTGATGAGGGTCATCGGGCTTACCGGCGGCATCGGCACGGGCAAAAGTACCGTCTCCAGATTCCTCAGCGAGATGGGGGCAGTAGTGCTTGACGCCGACAAAATAGGTCACGAAGCTTTCACGCCAAGTTCTACAACCTATAACGAGGTAGTAGAGACCTTCGGGCGGGGCATCCTCACTCCGGAGGGGCAGATTGACCGCAGGAAGCTGGGGAAGATTGTTTTTGACTCCCCGGAGAAGCTCGACCAACTCAACCGAATCATACACCCCTGGCTACATGAAACACTGAAAAACCTTCTTGAAGGCTACCGGAGACAGGGGACCAGGGTGGTAGTGATTGAGGCGGCGCTACTGATTGAGGCGGGCTGGCTCCCCCTGGTTGACAAGGTCTGGGTAACCGTTGCCTCCCGCGATTCGGTTTTAAAAAGGGTCGCTGGAAGAGAGGGTATTTCCGAAGACGATATCATCGCCCGCATCCAAGCTCAGCTGCCTGCCGAAGAGCGGGTAAAGTATGCCGACACTGTCATCAACACCGATGTCAGCCTGGATGAGCTAAAGGCGAAAGTCGCCGGGCTATGGCGGGAAGCCAGCAAACGTCAGTGAGTCTCCGTATCATCCCCGCTATCAAGTCTATGCAGGATATTGACTTCATCGGACAGGGTTGTTAAACTGAACTTGGATTGACGCTTATTACATGTCACAGAGAAGGCTACCTTGAGTAGCCTTGACCCGGGGCAGACGGCAAGGCGCGGGCTGGTTCAAGTTCTAACCGGTGACGGCAAGGGCAAGACCACGTCGGCTCTCGGCAGTGTCATTCGTGCCCTGGGTCACGGCTGGAAAGTATGTATCATCTTCTTTATGAAATCTGGCTATCCGAGTGGAGAACTGAATATCCTCTCCAAGCTTCCCCATGTAACCTTTGCCAACTTCGGCTCCGGAGAGCTTATTGACCCCAACAACATCAGACCTGAGGACAGAAAACAGGCACAGCTTGCCCTTGAGGCGGGGCAGGATGCGGTCTTGAGCGGTAAGTTCGACCTGGTGGTGCTGGATGAGGTGAATCTGGCTGTCCACTGGAAGCTGGTTAAGCTGGAGGCGGTGGCGAAACTGATTCATGATAAGCCCCCTCACGTCGAGCTTATCCTCACCGGGCGAAATGCCGATAGCCGTATCACTGGGCTGGCTGACTTGGTCACCGAGTGCCGTAGTATCAAGCACCCTTACGACAGGGGCGTGAAAGCCCGCGAGGGTATTGAATATTAAATTCCAGGAAAGGAGAACAGGTATGAAGCTAACTCTAAGTGTCATCAAGGCGGACATCGGGGGCTACGTGGGGCACTCCGAGTCCCACCCCGACATCGTGGCTCTGGGAAACGAGTCCATGGCGAAGGCGAAGAAGTCCGGTCTCGTCATTGACTACCACGTGACCAAGTGCGGGGACGACCTGCAGCTCATCATGACCCACCAGCTGGGCGTAGATAACGAGAAGATTCACAAGCTGGCCTGGGACACCTTTGTCGCCGGCACCCAGCTTGCCAAGAAACTCAAGCTATACGGCGCCGGGCAAGACCTGCTGGCTGACGCCTTCTCCGGTAACGTCCGGGGCATGGGGCCTGGCGTAGCAGAGATGGAATTCGAAGAGCGCACCTCCGAGCCGGTGCTCATCTTCATGGCGGATAAGACCTCCGCCGGCGCCTGGAACTTCCCCCTCTATAAGATTTTTGCCGACCCATTCAACTCCATCGGACTGGTCATTGCACCCCCGATGCATCAGGGCTTCACCTTTGAAGTCCATGATGTCAAAGAGCAGAAGAAAATCACCTTTAACGCTCCTGAGGAAATCTACGACCTTCTGGTCTTCATCGGGGCACCGGGGCGCTACGTGGTCAAGGCGGTCTATAACCGTGCCAACGGCGAGATTGCGGCTTCGTCTTCCACCCAGAAGTTAGCCCTGATTGCCGGGCGCTACGTCGGCAAGGACGACCCGGTCTGCACCGTCCGCTGCCAGGGCAGCTTCCCGGCGGTGGGCGAAGTCCTGGAGCCGTTTGCCTCGTCCTATATCGTTGAGGGCTGGATGAGGGGTTCCCATCACGGGCCCCTGATGCCGGTCTCGATTCCCGACAGTACCCCAAGCCGGTTCGACGGACCGCCCAGGGTTACCTGCGCCGGCTTCCAGCTGGCTAACGGCATGCTGGTCGGACCCAGAGACATGTTTGCCGACAAGTCCTTTGATAACGCCCGCCAGCAGGCGAACGACATCGCCGACTACCTGCGCTCCCATGGCCCCTTCGAGCCCCACCGCCTGCCCCTGGATGAGATGGAGTACACCACCATGCCCCAGGTGATGGAGAAACTGGCATCACGCTTTAAGGACTTATAGGAGGGCATGACCAGACTCCTTCTGGCAACAAACAATAAGGGTAAAGTAAAAGAGCTGAAAGCCCTGCTCCGGGGAACTCGCTATGAACTGGTCACTCCGGAGCAGGTCGCTCTTTATACCCGGGTGGAAGAGACCGGAACGACCTATGAGGAGAACGCCAGACTCAAGGCGGTTACCCTCTCCCGATTAAGCGGACTGATTACCCTGGCTGACGACTCCGGGCTTGAGGTCGACGCCCTCAACGGTGAACCCGGCACTCTATCGGCACGCTACGCCGGAGAAAAAGCCTCGGACGAGGACAGGGTAATCTATCTCCTTTCCCGTCTCAAAGATATCCCTCAGGAGAAGCGCACCGCCCGCTTTGTCTCGGTAATCGCCATCGCCACGCCGGACGGGAAGGTCAAGTTTAGCCGCGGCGAGTGCGAGGGCGTTATCTCCTTTGCGCCGAAAGGCAAGCGGGGCTTCGGCTACGACCCTGTCTTTTACTTCCCCAAGCTGGGTAAAACCATGGCGGAGCTCCCGATGGCGCTGAAGAACCAGGTGAGCCACCGTGGTAAGGCGGCAAAAAAGGCAAAGGGGATACTGCTCAGACTGAAGGGGTAACAATTTAGGCGGATTCGCTCGCCCTCGGCTCGCAATGACAATAAACCCAATCACTTCGCACGATGTTAATCCGCACTCATGTTGACAATCATACAGTATCTGCTTATAATTGCTTTGAATTGACCATTGACCCATCGGGGCAGTGAGTCAAAGGGTTAACTGGTAGCTTAAAAAAGAGTCGCTTGGATCCGACGTGACCGAGACGGCAATAGAGAGCAATTTGAGCCTTCTTCGGCACGGTCGGAGAAGGCTTTTTATTTGTCAACATTGGCTTGAGTGAGGTGGCTGTGGTTAAGCTCGGCTTTATCGGGGGGGGCACGGTGGGCACGGCACTTGCTGCTAGGCTCAGCCAGAGGAGCTACCCGGTGGTGGCTGTCTCCAGCCGTAGCCGGAGTTCTGCCGAGAGACTGGCTAAAATAGTGCCCGGTTGTAAAGTTATGCCTCATAACCAGGATGTGGCGGACAGTTCCGAGCTTGTCTTCATCACTACCCCCGATGATGTCATCGCCCAGGTCGCTTCAAGCCTGAAATGGCACGCGGGTCAGGCGGTAGTTCATTGTAGCGGTGCCCTACCAAGGGATATTCTGGCTCCGGCACAGAAATTGGGGGCGAATATCGGCTCTTTTCACCCGTTGCAGACCTTCGCCAGCATAAGTCAGGCGGTAGAGAACCTGCCCGGCTCAACCTTCGCCATTGAGGCAGAAGAGCCACTTCTAGGCATACTGAAAGAGCTAGCCAAAGCTCTCGATGGTCACTTCATTGAGCTTAAAGCCAAAGATAAAGTCGCTTACCACGCCGCCGCCGTCTTCACCTCGAACTACATGGTGACCCTGGTCAAGCTCGCCACCGACCTGTGGCAGACCTTCGGCGTCCCGGTAAACGAGGCAACAAGGGCACTGATGCCCCTTCTCAGGGGAACCCTGCATAACGTCGAGACCATCGGTATCCCCAACTGCCTCACCGGACCTATCGCCAGAGGCGATGTCGGCACAATCAAGAAGCATCTTACGACCCTGGAAAAAGTCGCCCCGGAAATTCTTATCACCTACAAAGAACTCGGGCTGAAGACCATCCCCGTAGCCCTAGCCAAAGGAAGAATAGATAAAGTGCAGGCGAAAGCCCTTAGCCAAATCTTGGGAGAGGAGGTAAAGTAGTTTTATGAGGGTGATGCTCAAGAGCAAGATTCATCGTGCCCGTGTCACCGAGACTAACGTTGATTACGAGGGAAGCATTACCATTGACCGAAAGCTGATGGTAGCGGCAGACATTCTCCCCCACGAACAGGTGCACGTCTACAATGTCTCAAACGGCGCCCGCTTCGAGACCTACGCCATTTTGGGTAAAGCCGGCGAAATCTGCTTGAACGGCGCCGCCGCCAGACTTGCAGTCAAAGGGGACATTGTTATCCTCGTCACCTACACCCTTGTCTCCGATGACGAGGCAGTCAAAATCAAACCCAAAGTGGTCAAGGTAAACGCAGAAAACAAAATCATCAGCTAAAGTTCGCGCTGAGGACAAGGAGGGAGAAATGCCACGTGTCAACATCAACCAGATTCGGGAGATGAAGCAGAAGGGTCAAAAGATAACCATGCTCACCGCCTATGACTACTCCACCGCCAAGATTGTGGATGAAGCCGGTATCCCCCTGGTGCTGGTGGGCGACAGCCTGGGCATGGTCATGCTCGGCTATGAGACACCCATCCCGGTGACCATGGAGGAAATGCTCCATCACGTGAGAGCAGTGGTGCGGGGGACGAAGCAGGCTCTCGTCATCGGGGATATGCCCTTTATGACCTACCACGTGAGCACCGAGGAGGCGCTAAGAAACGCCGCCCGTTTCATCCAGGAAGGCGGTTGCCAGACGGTAAAGCTCGAGGGTGGAGTGAACGTGGCGGAAAAGATAAGAAAGATTGTTGAGTGCGGGATTCCCGTCTGCGGGCACATCGGGCTTACCCCACAGTCAATCAACCAGCTCGGCGGCTACCGGATTCAGGGGAGAACCAAGGAAGCCGCCATCAAGCTAATCCGGGACGCTGAGGCAGTGGCGGAGGCGGGTGCCTTCGCCGTGGTTCTGGAGACGGTGCCCCTCTCCCCTTGCCGCGCTTATTACGAAGAAAATCAGCATCCCTACCGTCGGCATCGGCGCGGGACCTTTCTGCGACGGTCAGGTGCAGGTCATCCATGACATATTGGGCTCCTTTACCGACTTCGTGCCCAAGCACGCCAAGCAGTACACTAACCTCCATGACATTGTCCTGAAGGCGGTTTCCGGTTACTTCAGCGAGGTCAAGTCCGGTGCTTTCCCCACCGATAAGGAGAGCTTCACCATGGATGAGAGCCTGCTGGAAGGGCTTTAGGGTCTTATGGAGATTGCCCGAACTGTCAGCGAGACGAAGAAAATCCGCCGGAGACTCAAATCGCCGGTGGGACTGGTGCCGACGATGGGCTACCTCCACGAGGGGCACCTAACCCTGGTAAGACGCTCTAAAAAGGAGAACGCCAGCACGGTGGCAAGCATCTTCGTCAACCCCACCCAGTTCGGTCCCAAGGAGGACTTCGGCAAATACCCCCGCGCCCCGGAGGTTGACCTGAAGATGCTGGAAGGACTTGAAACCGACTGCGTCTTCATGCCCCCTGCCGAGGAGATTTATCCTCCCGGCTTCAACACCTGGGTGAGCGTGGAGAAGGTCACCGAGCACCTTGAGGGGGCGGTGAGACCGGGGCACTTCCGCGGTGTGGCGACAGTGGTCGCCAAGCTCTTCAACATCGTCGAGCCGGATAGGGCTTACTTCGGGCAAAAAGACGCCCAGCAGGTGGTTGTGGTCAAAAAGATGGTGCGCGACCTCAATATGAATCTGGAAATCGTTGTTGTACCCACGGTCAGAGAGCCGGACGGGCTAGCGATGAGCAGCCGCAATGTCTACCTGAATGCCAAAGAGCGTAAAATCGCACCGGTTCTTTATAAGTCGCTTCTGCTCGCCCGGAGGCTTTACGCCGGGGGCGTGAGAGACGCCGGGAAAATCCGTGGCGAAATGACCGCTCTGATTCAAAAAGAACCGCAAACCGTTATTGACTACGTCTCCATCGCCGACAGCGACACACTCGAAGAGTTGGAGGAAATCAAGCCCCCCGCGCTGGTCTCTCTCGCCGTAAGATTGGGCAGAACGAGACTGCTGGATAATGCTATCCTTGAGTAGCTATTGTGCTCTACTCGTAGCCTCTGCGGCTGCCCAGGAAGAAGCCGATGAGAAAGAGAAGCACACCGCCAATCCCAATCACAATGTAGAGCATCCACCCCTTAAACTCAAATGAAAAGCCGACGCTGAAGGGCTGGGGCGTTGACCAGCCACCCACATTGGAAGCCCCATCAATGGCTCTCACCCGCCAGTAGTAGGGAGTGCTTCTTTTATTTGAGGGCAGCTTCTCACTTTCAGAGAGTGTGTATTCAGATACCGTTAGCCCTGTCCTCTGTATGACCAGAGCGCTGAAATCTTTGGCCGGGGCAACCTCCAGGGTATAGATAAACCCGCTGGGGTCGGTGACATCACCCCAGTCAAACTGGGCTAAGGACTTGGCTTTAGCCGCCGTCTGGTTGCCGGTAGGGATGGGCAGAAGAGGCTCCGGTGCCGGCGGGGGATTCATTTCCATAAAAAAAGGAAAGTTCTTAATGGTGGTGCCGTCGGTAGCGGTTATGGTATGGTCGCCGCCTGCGCTGGGCGGGATGGTAACCGTAATCGAGAAAGCCCCGCTGCTATCAGTGGTTGCCCGGCCAATCTCAACCGGATCAGAGGAGAATTTAATAGTCACGGTCGCGTTTGGTTTGAACCCGGTGCCGGTCAAGGTGAGTTTCATGCCTACTGTCCCCGGGCTTTGGGCAGTTGTCGTCTGGCTGATGTCAGCCTCAACGACAGCGGTAAATGAAGCCGTAGAGGAGGAGGTTCCGTCGGAAACCTGTACCGTGTAGGTTCCGGCTACACCCGCCGGTGCCGCAAATGAGGCACTGAAACTGCCGCCGGAATCGGTCATGACGCTTGCCGGATTGGTGACCACGGGAAGACTATTATATGTTATGGACAGAGTTCTGTTTTCTTCAAAGCCGCTGCCGCTGACGGTCACCACCGTACCGGGAAATCCCGTCAACGGTGACATGCTCATCATTTGAGCTACGCTGAAGGGAGCCGTGGCGCTGTTCGCCGATTCATCCGTGGCTTTGATAGTGTGGCTCCCGCGCGAGGTAGCGGGGACAGTAAAACTGGTGAGGGTAAATCCGCCCGTAATACCGGAGGTAACGCTACTGGCGCTCAAAAGCACATCATCCCAATAGAGAGAGATATTACTGCTCGCGGCAAAGCCTGTGCCAGTCACCGTTATCTTATCCGATACGGCTCCCGAGGCAGGAGTGGCCCCCAGCTTCTGACTAATATTGAAAGTGGCGCTCGAGGAGAAATCAGTCGAGTCCCTTCCCCTGACGATATGACTGCCTCTAGCACCTGCCGGAATGGTAAAGGGAGTACTGACCAAAGTGCCATCGGCGTTGGATGTGGCGGTGCCGACAACGTCGTTATCAAAATAGATTGATACCGTCGAACTACTGCTAAAACCATTGCCACTTATCGAGACCTGGTCGCCGACATAGCCAGTGCTCATATTTAGTAATACCTGAGGAGTTAGCTGGAATGTTGCGATAGTGGTCTCAGCATCAACGACCGCACCAGTGCTTGGTTTTGTCGTATAAACCTTAATCGGATAGGGAAAACGGGGTTGAGTGGGGACAGTGAAAGAAACCGCGTCTGAGGTGCCAGTGTAAGCGCGGTTAGATACAACGGTAAGCGTATCGAACCTGACGTTAAGGTAGTTGTAGGTGTCAGGGGCGGTGAATTGAGTGAGTGTGTTACAGGTAACCGTTACTGAAATACCGACCGGACCGTAGGTCGGATAAACAGAACCAGTGGGAACAGCTAGCACCGGAGAAGCCGGTATGACTACCGACAAGAGAGAAAAGATAATGCCTATCGCCGCCAGGCGGAGAGTCCTCTTTAGCTTCATTTACTTCTCCTTGTCCGGTTACGCTCTGCTTCCCTACAGGCAGTGCCGAGACCCAGAATCGAACTGGGGACACCCGCATTTTCAGTGCGGTGCTCTACCAACTGAGCTACCTCGGCATTGAAATGTATTGTATCCCCTAGCCCTCCGAGTGTCAACACTTTACTCTCGCCGTTTATTCCATGTCATTGCGAGTAGTCCCGACTCCTTATCCCCTATCGGGACGACGTGGCAATCTCCCCCCACAGGAACAATTCCTTGATTGTGCTCTTTCAGGAGATTGCTTCGCTTCACTTGCTATGACTTGTCCTCTCTGGAGCCAGCCCTAAACCTGCATCTCTATTTAATTATCAAGTCAAAGATAGCAGTGGATTATTAACATCTTATTAAGATATACTAAGATATACTTCTCTAGTGTTTTTTTGTTACAACGATGCGGATTAAAATAAGGTAGCTCACCATAAATACTTTGACCCCTGACAGACATGATGATAAAATATCTCACGGATAACTTGCCACAAAGGAGACTCAAATGTCAGGTCACAATAAATGGTCTAAAATCAAAAATCAAAAAGGCGCTACTGACGCCAAGAGGGGACAGCTTTTCACCAAGCTGACGCGGGAAATCATGCTGGCGGTCAGGCAGGGTGGCGCCCATCCCGAAACCAATCGGCGGCTTGAATTGGCGTTACAGAAAGCCAAGAGCGGCAGTATGCCTTGGGACAACATCGAGCGGGCAATCCAGAAAGGCGCCGGCACCGCCGAGGGCGCCGCGCTCAACGAGATGACCCTTGAGGGCTACGGGCCCAACGGCGTGGCAATCCTGGTGCAGGCTCTCTCCGATAACCGCAACCGCACCGTGCAGGAGGTGAGAAGCACCCTCACCCGTAACGGCGGCAACCTTGCCGGCAGTGGCAGTGTCGCCTGGCTTTTTGAGTCCAAGGGCTACATGACCATAGACACCAAAGGACTGGATGCCGATGCCATCGCCCTTGAAGCCATTGAAGCCGGCGCCGAGGACGTTCAGACCTCCGATGGCGAGATTGAGGTCTACACCAGACCGGAAGATTTTGACAAGGTACGCACCGCTCTCAGCAAGAAGAAATTAAATATCACCGCGGCAGAAATTGCCATGCTCCCCAAGACTAGCGTCGAGCTTGACGAAAAGTCAGCCATCCAGACCGCCAAGCTCATGGAGAAGCTCGAAGACCTGGACGATGTCCAGCACGTCTACACCAACACCGACTTCTCCGATGAGGTTATAGAGAAGATTAAGACGGCTGCCTAACATCGCTCGCGCGCAAGCCCCAGAGTCCGGGACTGTTATAAGTTGAGAGAGTACAGTAGCCAGTGCGATGAGAGTCCTCGGCATTGACCCGGGCACCGTGGTCATGGGCTACGGCGTGATTGAAGGTGACGATAAGCCTCAACTGGTCGCTTGCGGTGCCATCAAATGCCCCGCCCGCCACAAAACTCCGGAGAGACTTGGCTACCTCTACCAGGAGCTTCTCAAGATAATCTCCCGCCACAAACCTGATGTCATCGCCATCGAGACGCCTTTCGTGGCGGAGAACGTCAAATCCGCCCTTGCCATCGGCAAAGCTCAGGCGGTAGCCATTCTGGCGGCGACAACCCACAAAATACCCATTTGTGAATACCCCCCGGCACAGGTCAAGCAAACTGTCGCCGGCTACGGCACGAGCACCAAGGAGCAGGTGCAGGAGATGGTCAGACTTCAGCTTCATCTGAATCAGGCTCCCCAGCCTACCGACGCCGCCGATGCCCTCGCCGTCGCCCTGTGCCATATCCAGGCTTCGCACTTGAATAGTCTTTTAAATCAGAAAATTAGAGGCGCTTAGATGATTGCCAGTTTGCAGGGGAAGCTTGAAGCCATATATACCGGCTTCGTGGTAATCAACGTGAACGGCATCGGCTATCAGGTTTTCGTGCCGGTGCGCACCCTTGCCGAGCTGGGCGGTGCCGGAAGCGAGGTGAAGCTCTACACCCACCTCCACGTGCGGGAGGACAACCTGAGCCTCTACGGCTTCGCCACGCCGGAAGAGCTAAGGCTTTTTGAGACTCTGCTCACCGTATCCGGCATAGGGCCCAAGCTGGGATTAGCCCTTCTCTCCACCATGAGCGCCGAGCAGACTATCATGGCAATCGCCTCGGGCGATGCCGACCTCCTCCGAGGCGTGCCCGGCATCGGCAAGAAGACGGCGGAGAGAATAGTGCTGGAGCTTAAAGACAAGATTGGTACCGAGCTTCTTGCCGTGCC
>JAZDNC010000014.1:0-9603 GCA_043800335.1 Chloroflexota bacterium | reverse complement strand
ACCGGCGGTAAAGTTCGGCAGGGAACCGATTTTGGGTGAACACACGTGGGAGATACTGGTAAATATCCACGGCTATAAGAAGGAGGATGTGCCGAAGTTGATTGAGGAGATAGGCAAACCCAATATCGCCGCAACCGACTAAGCATAGCGGGAGCATGGATATTTAGTTTTGCTTCATGCTCAGGGGAAAATATGAGGAGGTATTTTCATGGCGCAAAACAAACCAGCCTACGCACCCAAGATGCTCCGGGCTGACCTCACCAACAAGAAGCTCACTGATGAAGTCCTTGACCCAGAGATGGTGAAACGCTACATCGGTGGCACAGGCTTCGGGGCGAGGATTCTGTACGACGAGGTCGTCCCCGGGGTGGAGTGGGCGCACCCGGAGAACCGGTTAATCCTGGCAACGGGTCCACTGGGCGGAACGAGAATGAACGGCTCGGGCACGTTCTCAGTGGTGACCAAGGGCCCTCTCACCAATGGCGGCACGGCGTCCCAGGCGAATGGCTTCTGGGGAGCCTTCATCAGGTTCAACGGCTACATCGGGGTGGTGGTGCAGGGGGCTTCCGACCGCTGGGTGTATCTCTATATCCACGATGGCAAGGCGGAACTCAAAGACGCCCGCCACCTCGTTGGGAAAGACACCTGGGAGACTGAGGATGCCATCAAGAAGGACCTGGGCTATGCTGAGAGAGCAATGAGCGTCTTCTGTATTGGCCCGGCAGGTGAGAACCTGGTCAAGGTTGCCGGCATCATTGGGGACAAGGGACATGCCGCACCTCACAATGGCACCGGTGCGGTCATGGGCAGTAAGCGGCTCAAGGCAATCGCCGTCGCCCGAGGCAAGGCTGAGGTGCCGCTCTACGATAAAGATGCGCTTAGCGCGCTGGCGGAGCAGATGCACAATAACCTTGCTTCCACCCCGCAGGGGCAAACCTCCCTTGCCTGGGGAACCAGCATGCTGTTCCCGGGCATGGTCTCCGTAGGCACGCTCCCCATCAAGAACCTCAGGACCAATCTTTTCCAGAATGTCGCGCCGTGGTTGGGGGAGAACTACCGCAAGAAATTTGACCTCAAACCCAGCCCCTGCTGGGCCTGTCCCTCGCATCACCTCCACATCATGACGGTCAAAGAAGGGCCCTATGCCGGCTACGTGGGCGAGGAGCCCGAATACGAGTGCTGGTCAGAACTGGGGCCCCTCATCGGCAACGACGACATCAATGGCGCCTTTGTGCTGTCTAACGAGATAGATAAGCTCGGCTTCGACGTCAACGAGATGGGCTACCTACTCTCCTTCGTGATTGACATCTACGAGAGAGGCATCATCAGTAAGGAGGACACCGGCGGGCTGGAGATGACCTGGGGGAATGTGGAAGCAGCCCGGCAACTGCTGCACAAAATCGCTACCAGAGAAGGTTTCGGCAACCTACTGGCGGAGGGCTTAAAGCGGGCGGCGGAGCAGATTGGCGGCGAAGCCCTGAAGTATGCCGCTTACATCCAGAAGGGTCACGGGCCCAGGGGTCACGACCACCGGGGGAGGTGGACGGAGATACTCGACTACGCCACCTCCAGCGCCGGTACCATCGAGACCGGTCCTATCGGGGGCGTGCCGCCCGAGTTCAAACTGCCCGCTTTCACCGACCCCTTTAATCCCGACCAGGTGGCTTTACAGGTGGCCAAGTTTAAGCCCAGACGCCAGTTCATCGACTTGCTTGGTCTCTGTATGCAGCAGGTAGGACCTGACTACAACCTCCTCCTCAAGGCGGTGAACGCCGCAACGGGCTGGAACATTACGGTAGAAGACACCTTCACCACCGTCTACCGGCACGTAAATCTGCTCCGGGCTTTCAACCTGAGGCACGGGGTCAGCCTTGCCGTAGAGGCTCCTTCAATCCTTTACAGCTCGGTGCCTGTAGATGGCCCGGCGAAGGGTAAGGACATCAAGCCGGTCTGGAACCACATGCTGGACGAGTACTACAAACATATGGGCTGGGACAGGAAGACGGGAAGACCATTCCCCGAGACACTGAAGAAACTCGGACTCGAGAAAGAATCCCGCGACCTCTGGGGGGGATAGAGAAGCTGAGAACAATATCATAACAGCGAGCGTGAGACTCTCGGTTAGACCGAACTTATCTCAAGGAGGACGAAAATGGCAGAGCAAGAAGAAAAGATGCTGGTTGACCGACTCAGACCCAGCGCAGAAATAGGCAGAGGTGCCGCGGTTGACGTCAGGGCAGAAGAGAAAATCTGTATCGGTGACGCCATGGCCGAGATGCTGAAGGAAGAGGGCGTGGAGTATTGCTTCTTCCTCACCGGCGGCGGCACCGCCACCTTCACTGCCGCCTTGCAGATGAACAAGATAAAGTGCGTCCACGTGCGCCACGAGCAGGCGGCTGGCTTCGCCATGGACGCCTGGGGCAGGCTAACCCGCCGTCCCGGTTTCGCTTTGCCCGGTCAGGGAACCGGGCTCACCAACTTTAGCTCCGGCCTCATCCAGGCTTATTCCGCCGGCGCCCCGGGTGTAGCCATACAGATGGAGTCAGGACCTCTTGACGACGATAAATATGGCGGACAGGGCATCGCCCGGGCGGAGAACCAGTTCAAGGGCATCTGCAAGTGGGTGAGGAAGGTAACCCTTCCCGGCACCCTCCTCTGGCAACTCAAGAGGGCTTTCCGCAGCGCCGTAACCCCGCCTGCCGGCCCGGTAGTCATCGCGGTAAGCAACTCGGAGTTTCAGACCACCAAAAACTATATGGTGCCGCGGCGAGAACTGTATAACGCGATTCGCCCCGGCGGCTGGAAACCCGATGATGGTGCCGACCAGTGCCCGGCGAACCCCGCCTACGTAGAAAAAGCCGTCAAGTGGCTTCTTGAAGCCGAGCGACCGGTCATCATCGCCGGACACGCCGCCCACCAGCAGGACTGCCAGGAGGAGTACCGGGAGTTTGCCCATCTCCTCGGCGTCCCTTCAAGCGGTAGACGCACCGCCCGGGGCATCATCTCTGAGCTGGATGAGCTAAACTATGGTCGTCGCGCCAGAGGTCCTGTTTTTGCCCAGGCCGACCGCTGTATCGTGCTTGGACTCAGATGTGGCTCACTGGAAGGCTTTGGTAACCCGCCCTTCTTCCCGCACAACATCCACTACTGCCAGATTCAGGACTGCCGCGAAACCACCGAGCTCAACCTGCCCACCGACATCGAGATTATCGGTAACCTGAAGCAGGTCATGAAGCAGATGACTCAGTGTGCCAAGGATATGGGCATCAAGAAACCGGTGGCGAAGTGGGAAAAGTGGCGCCAGTTTATCAAGGACACCGAGCAGAGCTACAAGAGCCGTGTCATCGCCCGAACCGACAGGATGGCACACCAGACGCCGGTGCATCCTGACCTGGTCGGACGTTACGTCTCCGAGGTAATGAGTGAGGAATACAACAATGACTGCATCTCCATCATTGACGGCTACACTGCTTCCGCCTACTTCACCGCCTGGAACGTCGCTACCCAGAGTGGCTGTAACCTTGATGCCTCGGAGATGGTAGGCATCGGGCACTCTCCGGGCATGGCGCTTGCCGCCGGTCTGGCTACCAACCGTGAGAAGCCAATTTTTGCTGTCATGGGTGACGGCGCCATCGGCGCCGGGTCCATGGACATCGAGACCAACGTCAGGTGGAATATCCCCTGCGTCTTCCTCCACGAGAACAATAACACCTACATCAACGGCGTCTGGGAAATCTTTAACGCCAAGGCCTGCGCCGTCGAGGGAAACATTCTCCACGATAGCTGGGAGACAATGCCCAACGTCCATTACGAGAAGATGTTTGCCGAGGTTGGCGCCTATCCCGAGTTTGTGGATAAACCAGAGCAGCTCAAGCCCGCGGTTAAGAGGGCTTTTCAGGTAGCGATGCGGGAGAAGAGACCCGCCTTTGTCGAAGTCTTCGTTGACATGGACGTCCTCCACTCCAACTTCGGTAACCCGGCGACATACCTTTACCGGGCGGCGGGTCAGTTTAAGTGGGACCAGCTGCCGGACAAGGGAAAGAAGCTTATCGCCGCACAGCTGGCTACCCCGGCTTCCATACCCAGACTGCCCAAGGACTGGCAGGAGGGTATCACCGCCTTCCAGAAGAAATAGCAGAGACATACCGAGATACCTAGAAAATGGGGGTAGCTGGTCTACCAGCTACCCCTCTCTTATACAGACTCAAAGTTCTACTTCTGTGTACGCCCACATTGATGAATAAGCACTCAAATAGTCATAAAACCGGCGGGAGAAAAGTTACAAATTTGTGACATTAGTAGCGCTTGCTGTCAGGAGTCTGGCGATAATTCGGCACTATTTCTGCTAAAATACGTTTACTTTTATGTAAGGTGTAGTGTTTGTTGTCATGATTCCCCTTAGACTCAAGATGCGGAACTTCATGTGCTACCGGGGGGACATTCCGCCCCTTGACCTCTCCGGCGTCCACACCGCCGTCATCTCCGGCGATAACGGGAGCGGTAAGTCCGCCCTGATTGACGCCATGACCTGGGCGCTCTGGGGGGTAAGCCGCGCCGGTGACCACCGTAACCACGACAGCCTGGTCACGCTGGGGGAAAATGAGATGATGGTGGACTTTGAGTTCGCTGTCGGGAGCCAGCGCTACCGCGTGGTGCGGAAGTATGCCCGTCCCAAGAGAGCCGGCGGGGCGGGGCAGAGCGACCTCCAGTTTCAGATTGCCGTAAACGGTGGTTATCGCCCCCTCAGCGGGGAGAGGATAGACCAGACCGAGAGTAAAATCGCCCAGACCCTCCATCTGGACTACGAGACCTTTGTCAGCAGTGCCCTTCTCCTCCAGGGAAAAGCCGATGAGTTCACGGTGAAACGCCCCGCGGAGAGGATTCAGGTGCTGGCTAACATCATGGGACTCGGCGAATACGACGAGCTTGCCGATGCCGCCAGAAGCGAGGCAAACAGCCTGGCGAATGAAGTCACCCGGCTCGAGGCCAGCCTGAGAGAGATAGCCCAGGAGCTTACCCGTGAGTCCGAGGTGGAAATCGAACTTACCCGAATTGAAGGGGAACTCAAAGACCTGAGTGCGGTCATCACGCAAAAAGAAACCGCTCTCGCCGGTCTGAGACGGCAAGTTGATGCTCTTAACAGTAAAGAGAGGGAACTGAGCGAACTCGGTGTCAGGTTAAGAGATGCCGAGGAGAACAGGGAACGCTGGGCAAGCCAGATAAACCAGCTAAAGCGCCGTCTTGGTGAGTATGAGGCGCTACTTTCAAGACGCCCTGAGATAGAAGAAAACTACGGCAGACTCACAGAAGCCAAGAAGCTGGATAACGAGCTCAGCCAGAAGTTCAGAAACCTTCAGTCGCTGAAAGACCGCAGGAACTCGCTGGAGCAGAGAATTACGGCGCTGGGGCAGGAACTCACGCGGGAACATGACCGCATCCAGATGAAGATTGATGAGCTTAAGGAGAAGCGGGACGAGCTACTCGGGCTACGCCTCAAGAGAGAACAACTGGGAAAAGAGGTAGCAGGCCTTTCGGCAGAGGAAGAAAGACTGCTCCGCCAGCGACAGGCGAATGAGGCGCTCCGGGAAGAAATCGCCGGACTGAGAGCCGGCGAGAGCCAGCTTACGGCGGAAATCAGCGACATTGATGAGAAGATGAAGCTCCTCACCACCGGCGGGGCGAACTGCCCCCTCTGCGAGACCGAGCTTGGCGCTACGGGCATCGAGCTGGTGAGGCAAAAATTCCTTACCGATAAAGAACTAAAGAGCCGTAAGCTTACCGCCAGCCAGGCGGAAGCCACCGCCAAAAGCACCAGACTCCAAGCCTCAGAGAAAGAGGCGGCAAGCCTTGAGAACAAACTTAAGGCGGGACACTCAAGCCTCCAGGGCAAGCTGAGCGTCATAGAAAAATCAATCAGCGAAGCCCAGGAAGCCGGCGTCGCCCTTGACGGCTTCAGGCAAGACCTCGCCCACATTGAAGATAGCATGGCGCTCAAAGACTATGCCCGGAGCGAACAGCAGGCTCTGCTTCTTGTCGAGAAACAAATCAGTGAGCTTGACTACAATGAGACCAGACACGGTGAAGTCCGTAGCCAGCTTACAACCCTTGAACCCTATGCCGAACAAAAGGTGCGGTTAGATGAGGCGGTGCGCCGGGAAGCTGAAGCCAGAAGTGACCTGATCCACGCCGAAGAAGCCCACCACGAACTGGTAAGCCACATCGAGGCTGACAACCGGAAAAAAGAAGCACTCGGGCGTGAAATCGCAGGACTGCCCGAACTCAGTTCCGCCCTGGCGCAGGCCGAGAAAGAATCGGCGAGCCTCAAACTGAGGCAGGGTGAATTCCAGAAAAAGCTGGGAGAGGTGGAGGGGCAAGCGAAGCGTCTTGGTGAACTCAGGCTAAAGAAGCTTGAGCAGGAGAAAAATCTTACCCGTCTCTCGGGAGAGGCGCAGAACTACCGGGAGCTGGCGGAAGCCTTCGGCAAAAAAGGCATCCAGACCATGCTCATTGAACTGGCGCTGCCGGAGCTGGAGAATGAAGCCAACCGGCTACTCGCCAGGATGACGGATAACCGCATGCACCTGAAGTTCGAGACCCAGCGCTTGGGCAGGACCAGGGGTACCATAGATACCCTTGACATCAATATCGCCGACGAGCTGGGGACGAGGGAATACGGGATGTACAGCGGGGGGGAAGCCTTCCGCATCAACTTCGCCCTGCGCATCGCCCTGGCACGCCTCCTCGCCCAAAGAGCCGGAGCGCCCCTGCCCACCCTCATCATTGACGAGGGCTTCGGCACCCAGGACAGCGGCGGAATAGAGAAAATCAAAGAAGCGATAAGCTCAATCCAGGACGACTTTGAGAAGATTCTGGTCATCACCCACATTGAGGAACTGAGGGATGCTTTCCCCACCCGCATCAACGTGGTGAAGACCCCCGCCGGCTCGACCATAGAGGCAGGATAGTCCTGGCGCTGTCTGTATCCCGGCTTGGTTTCAAACTTCCGCCGCTTTGGTTCGACAGGCTCACCATGAGCGGCTTCAACTCAAAACGGCATCTAATCCAATTCCGCTCGCCCTGAGCCTGTCGAAGGGCAGGTCTCGTAGTCAGATTAAGCTCGCCATGAGCGGAAATGAGCCTTCCTTAGCCAAAGGAAAACAGAACTATAGCCCTAAATCAGAAGCTATGGACTTCATCGCCTGAAGCCCGATTTCGATAAAGTCAGTAAGCTCCAGTCCCAAAAGCTCTTTACAGGCTGAAATCTGCTCCCGGTTAGCCCCGGCGGCGAACCTGGGCTGGCGGAAACGCTTCTCCACCGACCTTACCTCAACCAGAGCGAGTTTCTTTTCGGGATAGACAAGGGCTGTTGCCGTAATAAGACCGGTGAGCGGGTCAACACAGTAGAGCGCCCTGTCCATCTGGTTCTGGAACGGCTCCTGGTGACGCTGGTTGTGGCAGAGGACGGCATGGGCAATCTCCAGGGACACCCCCAGTTTGAGTACCATCTCCGACCCCAGCTTTGAGTGGGCCATCATATCATCCCGTGTCAGCTCAACGTCAATGTCATGAAGAAGCCCGGCAGTCCCCCACGTCTCCTCATCCTCTCCGAAACGGCGGGCGAGGGCGTGCATGATTGCCTCGGTAGCCAGCATGTGCTTCACCAGGTTCTCGTTTTTGACATTCAAACGGATGGCGTTAAGGGCTTCTTCACGCTTCAATTTTTTGCCTCTTTTTTAAAGGTTTCATCATGAGGGTTGCGCCCAGACCGAGGAAAGAGGCGATAACATCCAGGACGAACGCCCAGAAGTAGCTGCCGGTGACGTCAAATATGCGCCCGGCGACCCAGGGGCCGCCTGATGCCCCGACATTTCCGATAAGGGAAACCCCGGCGATGATGATGGTGATAGATGAGACTCCGAAGAGGTCAGCCGCCATCGGGGCGTGCCCGATGGTAGCCCCGCCGTAGCCCAGCCCGAAAACAGCGGCAAAAGCGTAAAATGCCCATTCCTGGTGGGCGAAAACCAGCCATGCAAGGGCGAGTCCCTTTACCAGGAAAGCGAGCGCCAGAATGGGACGGCTTCCCAGCTTATCCAGCATGAAGCCGAAAGAAAGCCTGCCGACGATGCTGGCTCCGCCGTTGATTGAGACGGCTATAGCGGCATTTGCCGCCGAAAGCCCGGCACCCTGAGCGGCAATGGCAAGGTGCGTCAGGATGGTCTGGGAGCAGAAGGTATGGAACAGGAAGATTGAGCCGAGAACCCAGAACTGCCAGGAGCGAACCGCCTGCCCGAAGGAAGAATCGGAGGCAGAGGCCAGAGCCCGGGCGCGCGGTGCCACCTGGCCGTAAGGTTTAAGCCCCATTTGAGCGGGCTCGCGCCGGAGAAACTGCGAGGCAAGAAACATCAGGACAAAAGCACTTATCCCGATAATGACATACGAATGTCTCCAGTTATAGGTCACGATGAGCCAGTTGGCGAGGGGCGCTCCGATAACCGTGGCCATCCCCACTCCGGCCAGAACAATTCCTGTTGCGAGACCGCGCTTCTCGTTAAACCAGCGAGTGGGTGTAACCTGCAGTCCTATGCCACCGCTCACCCCGGCGGCAATAATAATCCCGTAAATCAAATAGAGCTGCCACTTGGCGGTTATCAGCGACATCAGAAGGAAGCCGCCCCCGACTAGAATGCTCGAAAGCATACCGACGAACCGGGGACCGAAGCGGTCGTTCAGCTTCCCCATCAACATGCC
This sequence comes from Chloroflexota bacterium, assembly GCA_043800335.1. Classification (GTDB taxonomy): domain Bacteria; phylum Chloroflexota; class Dehalococcoidia; order Dehalococcoidales; family JAZDNC01; genus JAZDNC01. The sequence continues at coordinate 855 of JAZDNC010000014.1, read as the reverse complement.
CAGAAAGCCCTGACAGAAGAATGACAGGGAGAAAGCAAGCGAGGTTTGGGCACGCGTCCAGCCGAACTCGTTTAAGAGCGATTTGAAGAAGATGCCGAAGCTGTAAAAGGCACCGAACATGAGCGTCATTATGACCGCCGACGCCCAGACCACCACCCAGCCGTAGAAAAAGCGGGGGGATTTTTGCTGAGACATTGGGCGAATTTTACTCTTTACCGCCGCTCACGGCAAGCTCTTTTCCCAAAACCCGCTTAAGGTACTTACCGGTGAGAGAGTTTTCAACCCGGGCGACCTCTTCTGGAGTGCCGGTGGCGACGATACCACCGCCTTTCTCCCCGGCGCCGGGTCCCAGGTCAATGATATGGTCGGCGTTCTTCATGACGTCAAGGTGGTGCTCGATAATGACCACGGTGTTGCCGGTGTCAACGAGACGCTGTAACACCCGGAGCAGGCTAGCCACATCCTCAAAGGCGAGCCCGGTGGTCGGCTCATCCAGGATGTAGAGGGTGCGCCCGGTGGCGCGCCGGGCAAGCTCGGTCGCCAGCTTCACCCGCTGGGCTTCACCCCCGGAGAGGGTCGGTGCCGGCTGTCCCAGGTGGATGTAACCCAGCCCCACATCATAAAGCGTTTCCAGCTTGCTGCGCACCCGGGGGAAGTGCTCAAAGAAGCGGAGGGCTTGCTCTACCGTCATGTCCAGGACCTCGGCGATGTTTTTCTCCCTGAATCTTATCTCCAGAGCTTCACGGTTGTAGCGCTTGCCCTGGCAGACATCACAGGGCACGGTGACATCGGGCAGGAACTGCATCTCAATCTGGATGTAGCCCTCGCCCCGGCAGGCTTCGCACCTTCCGCCCT
>JAZDNC010000049.1:0-63028 GCA_043800335.1 Chloroflexota bacterium | reverse complement strand
CAGTGCCACCCCGGATGTGGCTACCTTCTATCAGGCTAAGCGGGGACGTTACCAGCTGCTCGCCCTGCCGGAGAGGGTGAGCCCGCACTCGGCAATGCCGGAGGTGAGTATCGTCGACCTGAGAGAGGAACTCCGGGCGGGAAACCTTAGCCTTTTGAGTCGCGTTCTCAAAGAGAAGACCGCTCGCGCTCTGAGGGGCGGGGAACAGGTAATATTCTTCCTCAACCGGCGGGGGGCTGCCACCTTTATCCAGTGCCGGCACTGCGGGCGCGTCTTCCGCTGTCCGAGATGTCAGGTAGCATTAAACTATCATCTGGCTGAAAATAGCCTCATCTGTCACCAGTGTAGCTACCGTGCTCAGGTGCCCCTACTCTGCCCCGAGTGCCATAGCCCCCACCTGAGCTTTCTGGGGACAGGCATCCAGAAGCTGGAAGAGGAGGTAAGGTCTAGTTTTCCCCAAGCCCGCGTCCTGCGCTGGGACAGTGACACCGTGAAGGGCAGATATGCGCATGAGGAGATACTGGCTAAGTTCCGCAACCATGAAGCCGACATCCTCATCGGGACACAGATGGTGGCGAGCGGACTGGACTTGCCCGGGGTGACCCTGGTCGGGGTGGTCAGTGCCGACTCAGCCTTGAATCTCCCAGATTTCCGCGCCGGAGAAAGAACATTCCAGCTTCTGTGTCAGGTCGCCGGGCGGGCGGGACGGGGGGAGCTCAGCGGGGAGGTCGTCATCCAGAGCTACGCCCCGAGGCACTACGCCATAAGCACGGCGGTAGGCCACAACTATCAGGCTTTCTACGAGAGGGAGATTAACTACCGTCTAAGGCTGGGCAATCCCCCATTCAGCCACCTTGTAACCTTCAGCTACGTCCACCAGAGCGGGGCTATCGCTCGCCGGGAGGCGGAGAGACTTAAACGCAGGATACTTGAGGAAAGGGACGCGAGAGGCATCCCAGAGCTCAGGCTAATCGGGCCCGCACCCGCCTTCATCCCGCGGCTCCGGGGGCGCTACCACTGGCAACTCACCCTGCGCAGTCCCGAGGTACCGGACTTTTTATCCCAATTAAATCTGGGTAGGGGCTGGTCGGTTGACGTTGACCCGATGGGACTGACTTAGCGCGGCTGAATAGTCACACTGGCGGCTTGCCAATCGCTTTTTTATCTGTTAGACTGGCGTCAAATGCCGGCAATGAAAAGGGATTTAGCCCAGCTAATCAGAAACCAGCGTATCGCCCTGTCGCTTACGATAAGAGAACTGGCGAAAGCCTCAGGCGCTTCCGCATCATATTTGGGACGGATTGAGCGGGGGGAGCGCTCGCCCTCGGGACAGACCCTGAAAAAGATTGCCCGACCACTCGGTTTTGACGTGAACGAGCTTTTCACCCTGGCGGGGTATCTGCCCACACCATCGGGGGTAGCGGAGAGAACGCCGTCTTATTTCGGGAGCAGACAGCTCGACCCCTGGGTCGCCCGCACCCTTGCCCAGGAACCGCCAGAAATCCAGCGGGCTGCCGTCAACATACTTATTCTCTTAAAGAACATCGCGAAAACAGTTGCCCCAAACCAGAAACGCCCACGGGGCAACTAATTCGGGCTGTCAGGACTCTCTCACTCCTCGCGTCGCCGACTAAAAGCCAAGGTAGCCTAATCTTTATAGTTGCGCTTTGTAGTAGAAAACATGTAAAATAAGAGTTAGACAGTAATATTTCATGGAACGGACAACGTTTCAAGTCAGTCCGAAAGGAGAAAGATTATGAAGGAAAAGGTTGAGGCGGCGCTCGCCAAGATAAGACCTGCCCTCCAGCAGGATGGGGGTGATGTCGAGCTTGTCGGGGTGGACGAGAAAGGCACGGTCAAGGTCAGACTTACCGGTGCCTGCGGCGGCTGACCAATGGCAACTTTAACCCTGAAGAGGGGTATTGAGCAGGTGCTCAAGAAGGAAGTGCCCGAGGTCAAGCAGGTGGTCTCCGTAGCGTAGACTAGCCTGACTTATTCTGGAACGAAGCAACCGAAGCGGACTTACTCCGCTTCGGTTTGTTTTATCTGCCGACGGGGCAGGCGTTGGAGAAGGTCGTCATCATGACCAGCTCACCGCTCTCCGCCAGCGTCTCGAAGACCTCTCTCAGGGCACTAAAAAGAGCCTCCGACTCTCCAGAAAGCACGCTGCTCATCGCTCCCACCTCAACGGTGAGTCCGTGTTTCTCAAAGATTTCCTGTGCCCGCTTTATCCCGGGGGTAAAGTGCGTTTGACGCAGGGGATACAGGCTAATTTGTGCTGCCAGAAACATAGAGCACCTCCTGGATTCATTATAACAAAGAGGGCAGGAGGTTTAACTCCTGCCCTGATTCTGGATGCGCCTAAAACTAATCTAGCGGGGTTAGCGTCAGGAGCTTCCTGACAATCTGGGGATACTTGCAAATAAAGACCAGCTCATCCTCCACCAGCGGGCTCTGGGACTCGACGGTGGCATAGCGCGCCCGCTCCAGACCCGTCTCCGCCTCTGTGGCATCGGCAAACTCGACCGACCTCTTGCCCATGATGTGCCTGAAGCCGGAGATACCGCTGTATTCACCGGAGATTATCTGTCTTCCCGTCTCTACCCTGATTGGTTCGCCGCGTCCCAGCTCCTCGAAGCCATAAAGCTCGTAGTTATGGACATCTTTCAGTACCCCGTCGGCGTGGATGCCGGAGGCATGGGCGAAGGCGTTAGCGCCGACGCCGGGCTGGTTGATGGGAATGGGCACACCGAAGGCATCGCTGGCAAAATGACTTATCTTGTGTGACTTGGAGAGGTCAATCGGCTGCCCCAGCTCGTACTTGCCGGCGAAGTTCTTTGACTTGACTACTGCCAGGACTGTGGCGACCAGGTCGGCATTGCCGGCTCTCTCTCCGATGCCGTTCACCGTGGTGTTGATATAGGCGTCCTGCCCGCCGTCAATAGCGCCCTTGGCGCCGGCGAGGGAGTTAGCCACCGCCATGCCCAGGTCGCCGTGGCAGTGAAGCTCGATGGGCAGCTCAATCCACTGGGCCAGGGCTTTAGACGACTCGTAAATGGTAAAAGGGTTATCATAACCCAGGGTGTCGCAGTAGCGGAAGCGGTCTGCCCCATTCATCTTGGCGGCCATACCGAACTTAAGTAGGAAGTCCAGGTCGGTCCGGGAGGCGTCTTCGGAGTTGACCCCGACAGTCTTAGCCCCGTACTTCTTGGCGAGCTTCAGGGCTTCCACCATCTCGTTGGTGATGTCCTCTTTTTTTCTTCTCCCCTGGTACTTACCGTTAATCATCTGTTCGGAGGTGGAGACCGAGAGGTTCAGGTGCTCCAGCTCCGGGACGAGCTTGAAGGTGAGCTCAACGTCCTCGGGGATGCCGCGTATCCAGCCCTCGAGACGCATCGGGCTCAAGACTCCCATCTTCGCCAGCTCCAGGTTGGCTTTGAGGTAGTTGGTCTCGTGCCTCGTCGTCGGGAAGCCGAACTCGGACTGGAAGACGCCCATCTCGTTGAGATACAGGTTAATCATGGTCTTCTCCAGCTTGGCGAGTCCCAGCTTGGCGGTCTGAACGCCGTCACGGTTGGTGACATCAATAAAGTAAATCTTACCCATTGTTTCCTCTCCCGCTATTCCAGGTCAGCAAAGCTGACATTGATTCCGATTTCTATGCTTTAAGCCTCTTTATAATAGCATCCGCCACCTGAGAGGTGCCGACGGCTGAAGCCTTATCTTTCGTCTTGAGGTCGGCAGTGACATACTTGCCCTCGGCGATGACCGCGGTGATGGCTTTCTCCAGCCTGTCGGCGGCGGCTTTCTCCCCCAGGTGCCTCAGCATCATGACGCTGGTGAGCATAAGCGCCATGGGGTTAGCCTTGTTCTGCCCGGCGATGTCCGGGGCGCTGCCGTGGGTGGCTTCAAATACCGCCAGCTCGTCCCCCAGATTAGCCCCCGGGGCAACCCCGAGTCCCCCGACGAGGGCGGCGCAGAGGTCAGAGATAAGGTCGCCGAAAAGATTCGGCGCCACGATAACCTCAAACTGCTGGGGACGCAGAATAAGCTGTGCGTTCACGTTATCGGAGATTAAGTCCTGGAACTCTATCCCCGGATACGCCTTTGCCACATCCCTGCCCACGGCGAGGAAGAGCCCGTCGGTGAACTTCATGATGTTCGCCTTGTGGATGAGGGTGACCTTCTTCCGCCCGTTGGCTCTGGCATAGTCAAAGGCGAACTTGATGACGCGGCGGCTTCCCGTCTCGGAAATCATCTTGATGCTGATGCCCGAGTCGGCGGGAAGCTCGCCGGCACCGGAGTCGTGGATATACTTGATAAGCTTTAAAGTCTCCGGTTTCCCCTTTTCAAACTCCACCCCGGCGTAGGTATCCTCCATGTTCTCGCGGACGATAACCATGTCGATGCCACTATAGAGAGAGGCGATACCGGCATAATTCTTGCAGGGGCGGAGGCAGGCGTAGAGATTTAGGGCTTTACGAATAGCCACGTTGACGCTCCTGAAGCCATAGCCGACGGGCGTGGTCACCGGACCCTTCAGTCCGACCTTGTTTTTCCTGATTGACTCCAGAACCACGTCAGGCAGTGGGGTCTTGTACTTCTTGAGGGCAGATTCCCCCACCTCAAAAGTATCCCAGCTGAACTTGACGCCGGTGGCATCAAGCACCCGTAGCGTCGCCTCGGTTACCTCGGGACCGATACCGTCACCGGGTAGGAGCGTAACTCTGTAGGGCATCTAGCGCCTCCTGAGTGAGATTATTACCATAATCCTGTTACACACGTGTTTCGTCTTTAGACTTTAATATCCCCGTATTTCTCAAGATACGGCAGAAGCCCGCCATCATTAAGGATGCGGAGCATGACATCGGGAATCTTGCCGAAAGTAAGCTCAGCGCCATTGGTCTTGTCCTTGATTTTGCCTGCTTTCAGGTCAACCTCAAGCGTATCGCCGTCTTTAATCTTATCCGTATCACAGATAAGAACGGGAAGCCCCAGATTGATGGCGTTACGGAAAAAGATGCGGGCGACGGACTTGGCGAGGATGGCTTTAACCCCTGCCATTTTGATGACGAGAGGCGCGTGCTCGCGGGATGAGCCAAGCCCGAAGTTCTTGCCACCCACGATAAAGTCTCCCTCCTTTACCTTCTTGACGAAGGTAGGGTCGGCGTCCTCCATAACGTGCTTGGCAAGCTCGGGGAGATTGCTCCGAATCTGGGCGTATTTCCCGGGAATGATGAGGTCAGTCGAGATATCATCGCCGAATTTAAAAGCTCTTCCGGTCAGCATCTTTACCTCTCAATGTCAATATTCTTTATGAGTAGACCCTAGAAAATTTCTCTCGGGTCGGTGATTTCACCGCGGAGCGCCGTCGCCGCCGCCGTTGCCGGGGAGCCGAGATAAACAAAGGCGTCAGGGTTGCCCATCCTGCCCTTGAAGTTGCGGTTGGCGGTGGAAAGGCAGTTTTCTTTGTCGCCCAGTACACCCTGGTGGACGCCGAGGCATGCACCGCAGCCCGGGGTGACAATCGCTGCACCAGCTTCGACCAGCGTCTCGATGTAGCCCGCCCGGATGGAGTCAAGCAAAACCTTACGTGAGGCGGGCCCGATGACCAGCCTGGTGCCGGAGTGAACCTTCTTGCCTTTCAGGTAGCCGGCAACCTCGGCGATGTTTTCGATGCGCCCGTTGGTGCAGGTGCCGATATAGACCTGCTGAATCTTTACACCCTTTAAATCTTTGGCGTAAGCCATGTTGTCAACGGTGTGGGGCTTGGCGACCACCGGCTCGAGCTTTGAAATATCAATCTTGATGGTCTGCTCGTAGGCCGCGTCTTTGTCGGCAGCGATGGGAGTGTAATCCTTAACCCTTCCCTGACTCTCCAGATACTCCTTGGTCAGCTCGTCCGATGGGAAGATGCCGGTTTTACCGCCGGCCTCAATCGCCATGTTGCAGATGGTGAGCCGGTCTGAGACCGATATGTTCTTGACAGCGCTGCCGGTAAACTCAATTGATTTATAGGTTGCCCCGTCCGCCCCTATCTTGCCGATGATGTATAGAATAAGGTCTTTCCCCGAGACAAACTTAGGGAACTTGCCGGTGCAGGCGATATTAATCGCCTCGGGAACGCGGAACCAGTTCTTCCCCATCGCCATGGCAATGGCACCGTCGGTTGAACCCATGCCAGTGGCAAAAGCGCCGATTCCCCCGGCAGTTACCGTGTGGGAGTCGGTGCCGACAATTAAATCTCCAGGACGAGCAAGCTTTTCCGAGACGAGCTGATGGCAGGCGCCCTCGCCAATATCACTCAGCATCGCGCCCGTGTCATGAGCAAACTGGCGGAGGAAGATATGGTCATTGGACATATCCTTGACCGGGCTGGGTGCCCCGTGGTCGAGGAAGACCGCCGCCTTCGTACCCTTGGCAATTTTCTTGTACTTGCCGGCGATAAACTGGCGCGCCGCGAGGGGTCCTGTCGTGTCCTGGATGAAAGCCAGGTCAACCTTGGCGATGACAATGTCACCCGCCTTGGCGTCAACCCCCGATTTGGCAGAAAGTATCTTTTCGGCTAATGTCTTACCCAAGAGCACCTCCCCTTATGAATAAGCCTGAAAAAGAATGATTTTGAATTATAGCAGTAGATACGCCGGGGCGCAACTGCGCTAGCTATCTTTTAAGTCGGTGAAATCCGGGTGTCCTCGCGAGCGCAGAAAAGCATCCTCGCACAACATTCTCCCCGACAAGGGCAAGGCAGGCTCTCCGGCAAAGGGAGCGGAAATCTATTCCCCCAGGAGTCATGACAGCTTTCAAAATCCTGTCCAATCGGGTAGAATGCCTGCATAACTTCGCCCCGCCGAGACTCCGTAGCCGCAGTCATTAATCCTGCCCCAGGGGAAGGCGAAGAGAGGGAACTGTGAAGTTCAAGGTGTTCCATGGCTGGTGGATTGTGCTGTCCGGTATGATGCTCTCCGCTTACTACAGCGCTATCCTTGGCTACGGATGGACCGGTTTTGTTACCCCCATCATTGCGACATTCGGCTGGAGCCTGACGGAGGTGTCATTCGCCTCATCCCTCCGCAGCATGGAGGCAGGGGTATTTAATCCCATCTGGGGAGCGGCAGTTGACCGCTGGTCGCCCGGTAAGCTGATGGTTCTGGGGGTTTTCTGTACGGGGCTCGGCATGCTTTGCCTCAGCCTGACCAGAAATCTGGCTATGTATTATGGAGGCTTCCTGGCGGTCGGAGTCGGCAGTTCCCTGGTAACAAGCATTCTCCCCATTGCGGTTATATCGCGGTGGTTTAAAAAGGGTATCGGCAGAGCCTCGGGTGTTTTCTATCTGGGGCCTGGCATCGGGGGAGCGCTGGTGCCACTGGTTGTGAAACTGATAGATTCAATCGGCTGGCAAAAAACACTCCTTTACACGACATTCGGTTTTATGGCGCTCGGCATACCTCTCTCACTTGTTTTCCGGGGCCGTCCCGAGGACTACGAGCCTGTGCCCGACGGGAGGGAGGTAGCCCCGGCAGGAGTCTCGCGCCACCGCCGGGTGGCTGAGGTCAGCGCCAGCGTCAGTGAAGCCCTCAGAACACGGGTGTTCTGGACGGTGGGATTTTCAATTTTTTTCCATTTTATTGCCGCCAGCACTCTTAATCTTTATGTCGTGCCCTACCTCACCAGCCTGGGGATTAGCCGCCTCACCGCCAGCACCGTCGTCGCGCTTTATAACATGGTAAGCCTCTTCACCCGCATCCTCATGGGGCTTTTGGCTGACTATTTCAGAAACAGCTACATTATGGCTCTCGGCCAGGCGCTCCAGTCAGCCGGGCTGATTATGCTATGGCTTATCAGCGGGACGAGCCCGTACACTCTTATTCTCCTATTCGGTATCGTCTATGGCCTGGGGCTGGGTGGAGCAAGCCCGCTCCGGGCAACCATCATCGCCGAGTATTTCGGGACAAAAAAGTTCGGGACAATCTTCGGGCTTTCGATGGTCTTTATGACCGTCGGGAGCGTGGTCTCCCCACCTCTTGCCGGGTGGCTTATTGATACCTATCACGACTACAAGTTTTGGTGGCTGATAACCATTGTCGCCAACCTGGTATGTGTGGCGATGGTGCTCACCATGCCCGCCCCCGGCAAAAAGCCTGTCGCCGTAAAAGAGCCGGCGGTAACGGAGAAGACAGAAGGGAATTAGCGGAAGGCTTTTCCAATAACTGATGAACTGAATTGTCATTGCGAGCCGAAGACAAAGCAAACTCAGCCACTATGTCTCTGTCATTATCTGTCTTGCCCCGCGAGTCTAGAGGTAAGGCGTAGCATTTAGATTCCCGTTCACAGTGAACCCGTTCACTTCGTGGTTCACCCTGAAGAGATTCACCATGAATGGGTGACTCAGTGGAACCAGGGTGAACCTGCTTGCGCAGGAATGACAACTTGGCGGATTGCCGTGGGCTGAAGCCCGAGAGTGACATAAGCACGTTGTTGAAAGCGGAAGTCCTCTCTCCCCTCTGCGGGAGTGGGCGGTTTCGCAAATGACATCAGTTGTAGGATGCTCTCCAGCACTGAGAATTATCACTTCTATTCTTGTTGGATAACGTGTAATTGAAATGTTGGACAACCATTCCCAGCTAGATGCTAAGAGCAAAGGACAGCTCAAAAACCCAATGAAAACAAGGTGGGAATTCGATGCGAAAATAGGCGGCATTTGCACTTACGGCGGATTCCCGAACCTACGCTCCTCTTAAACCACCTTCGCTCGCAACTTCTTCGGCGGCATAATATAAAGGTAAAAATATTGACCTTCTTTCATAATGGACCTGGCTGGCTGCCATCCTGGGATTCCCCAAGCCTGCGTAACAATTCTAGCACCCGATTTAAGTTCAGATGCAAACTTCGGCTTTAGCGTTTCATATATAACAGGTGATAGATAGCAGAGCACTACAGAGGCTTGCGCTAAATGCACTTTCATGAAGTCGTCCTGGATAAAGTTAATATTGTCGTAATAACCATTAAGTCTTGCTGCCTTTTTGGCATCCTGAATAAGTTCAGAGTCCAACTCAACGCCAACGGATTTTCCAGCCCCTTTCGCCAAAGCAGCAAGCACTAGCCTGCCATCCCCCGAACCCAAATCATAAACTGTGTCTAATGCGGATACCGGTGCCAGGTCGAAGTAATAATGTATATCGTTGAGCCCCGTCGGGACCCAATCTATAAAGTAAGGCACTTCTTTAGCGACAATCGGGGTCTTCGGAACATAAGGACGTTTTATTTCACGAAGTCCAATCATTATCGATTAATCCGTAAAATAGAGTGCCCTTTCACTTTCGCCGCTGTTTTTAGAATAGAATATCCTCTTGACATTTATCACGTAACTATAACAAATTAAGCAATAGTTAATAATCACTTATAGTTAATATTCATTCACATTTTATCTACAGCGCCTCGATTTGTCAATGTCGTAGATTGTGACGAGCAGTAACCTGATTATTTGACTGCACATTCGACGAATTAGAGTAGATTGACCACCATTTGGTAATTCAAGCATCGGCGGTTCTAGCTGCCATTACGTTTTATGACCGTGCTCTATCTCACCACCTGCTTGCCGACTAGGAAAAAACGCATAAAGGGTAAACCAAAGGGGAGTGTGTCTTAATTTGCGAAACCGTCTCCGAGAGAGTTAGAGCGAAGGGAGGACATTACCCTTACCTTATTCCTCTCCTTCGGTGGGAGAGTAAAAGACAGTTGCACTCCATAACTGTGACTATGAACAGAATCAAATGAATTGTTAGCCCGAGTATGGCGTGTTATAATTCCAGACGTGAAGGTCTCCGAGATAGGGCAGTTCGGGCTGATTGACCGGCTGGCGAAGCTGGTTAACGACGCCAGGGATGATAACGCGGAGTCATGGCGCAACCTTGTCCTGGGCGTCGGGGACGACTGTGCCGCCTGGAGGTGCAATAGCCGTATCCAGCTTTCCCATGTCGACTGCCAGATTGATGGTATCCATTTCCGCCCCGAGTTCGGCACCTGGGAGGAGCTGGGCTGGAAAGCCCTCGCCGTTATCACCAGCGACATTGCGGCTAAGGGAGGCTCGCCCAGATACGTTCTCGTTTCACTAACCTTGCCCGAGGACACCGAGGTCGAGAGCGTAACCAGCCTCTACAAGGGCATGCTCAAGCTGGCGAAGGAGACTGGTCAGGCTATCGTCGGCGGGCACATCAGCCGGGGAGATACCTTCAGTGTAACCCTCACCGTTCATGGCGACACCGGTGATGCCATCCTGCTCCGCTCTGCCGCCAAGCCCGGTGACAGGATTGCGGTCACGGGCTACCTAGGGGGCGCCGCCGCCTACGTGGAGATGTTCCATGAGAAACTGAAATTCAAGTCCGAAATAAAAAGCGCCTTCAAGCAGGCTTTTCTCCACCCGATGCCGAGAATCGCCGAGGGCAAACTCCTGGTTAAATCGGGGATAAAGGCGGCGATGGATATCTCGGACGGAGTCATGTCCGATTTGAGGCATATCCTTAAAGCCAGCCGGGTTGGCGCCAGAATTGATGCCGATAAGGTGCCGGTTCTCCCCGAGGTCAAAGAAGCCTTCGGGAGTCAGGCGCTTGACCTCGCCCTCGGTGGCGGGGGAGACTACGAGCTACTTTTTACCGGGGACAGCGCAGCCATCGCCCGGATTCAGGCAAAGTCCAGAGTCCCGGTGACCGTAATCGGAGAGATTACGTCTAAGCCCCTCGGCGAAATTAACGTCACAAATAAGAGCGGGGAAAGAGTCATCCTGACCCGGAGCGGCTGGGACCACTTCACCGTAAAATCAAGAATTCACTAAGACGATGGCGCCTTCAGACGAACTCTGTCTTACAAGCCAAAGCCTTGAGGAAACAAGGCAAATCGGCAGGCGTCTCGGCGAGCTAGCCCGGGCGGGCGACCTCTTTATCCTTACCGGAAAGCTGGGGGCAGGGAAGACCACACTCACTCAGGGCATTGCCCTCGGTCTGGGGATAAAGGAGAATGTTTTAAGCCCCACCTTCGTCCTGATTCGGGAGCTCGCGGGGCGACTCACCCTTTATCACATTGATTTGTACCGTCTTGACCGCCTGGAGGAGATTCAGGGACTGGGGCTGGATGACTATCTTTACGGTAATGGTGTCTCAGTGATAGAGTGGGGAGAGAAGGGTGCCGGATTTCTGCCCGAGGTACATCTCCTGATTGAGCTTAGCTATACTGCCGAGAACGAACGCAGCCTCAGGCTCAAAGCCTATGGGGAAAGATACCGGAAAATAATCAGGCAGTTGAAAGCCGTTTTGAAATGAACAGTCTTTGCCTCGCTATAGATACCTCAACCGATTACGCCAGTCTGGCGCTGCTTGATGGAGACGCCCTGGTTTTTGAGCTCACCTGGCTCGCCCGGCAGAACCACACCGTTGAATTACTGCCCTACCTCAACTATCTCCTGACACAACACCATCTGAGCCTGAAGGAAGTGGGCACTATCATCGTGGCTAAGGGACCCGGGAGCTTTAACGGGACAAGAGTTGGGGTGAGCGTGGCTAAGGGACTGGCGATGAGCCTGGGTATTCCCCTCGTCGGCGTCAACAGCCTTGCGGTAACCGCCTACCCGCACGGGATAACCGGCTTGCCCGTCTCACCCGTCTTTAACGCGGGAAGGGGCGAAATCGCCACCGCCCTCTACCAGATGAAGAATGATGCGTGGCTTGAGCTTAAAGAGCCTTACATCACCACGCTGGGGAACTTGGTAAAGAGTGTAACCAGAAAGACGGTTTTCTGCGGCGAGTTCATACCCCAGATTGAGAAAGAGCTTAAAGACCGGCTTGGCGCGAAAGCCGTTATCCCTCCCCCAGCAGCGAACCTGCGCCGGGCATCCTGCCTTGCCGAACTAGGCAGAAGACTTCTCCAGAGCGGGCTCGGCGACGACCCGGCGACCCTTGAGCCGGTCTATCTGAGGCGACCCGCCATCACCCAGCCCAAGAAGAGATAGGGTTCTTTGCCCCGCTTTACTTCGGAGCAAGTCGGAAGTCGGCGTCACTGCATGGAACAAGCCGAAGTAATCTCATCCATATGTCCTTGTCATTGTCGGGTCAAGCCCGACAATCCAGAATCCCTCCCCTTCTGGATTCCCGCTTTCGCGGGAATGACAAAAGAGGCAGATTGCTACGCCCTCGGCTCGCAATGACAACTGAGTTTCAGCCAACCCTAGAATGCTCATTGCCTAAAGATACAAAGGCGTGTAGAATTTCAGCGATTTATTCAAATACCTTGTTTCTCAACCTGGAAGGAGCTTTAGAAGTCATGGAGAGGTCACTGATTCTCATCAAACCCGATGGCGTCGTGAGAGGACTGGCTGGAACGATACTGGCCCGATTTGAAAAAGAGGGGCTCAAACTGGTCGCCCTCAGGCTGCTTCACATGGACAAATCCCTCGCCGAACGGCACTACGCCGTCCACGCCGATAAACCATTCTTTCCCGGGCTGGTGCGCTACATCACCTCGGAGCCGATAGTGGCGGCGGTATTTGAAGGTGAAGGTGCCGTTAGCCTAATCCGTAAGCTCATGGGTAAGACCGACCCAAAGGAGGCGGAGTCGGGAACAATCAGGGGCGACTTCGGGATAGATATTGAAAGAAACACCATCCACGGCTCGGACTCGATGGAAACCGCGATAAAAGAGATTTCTCTCTTTTTTACCGGGAGTGAAATCTTTGAATACAAGAGGGTCTAGCTGTCTTATTGAATCCGGAGCACGGTAGGGGCATTCGCCCAGAGCTGGTCCAAGGCGTAGCTCTGGCGCTCCTCCGGGGAAAAGATGTGAATCACGACATCATTATAGTCAAGGAGAAGCCAGCCTGACCCGGGTGTGCCCTCGATGTGAAGAGGGTAAACGCCGCTCCCCTTCAGGCTGTGCCCTATTTCCTCGGCGATGGCGTCAAGCTGACGCTCGCTCTCACCGGTCAGGATAACGAAGTAGTCGGCAAAGCCACACACCCCCCGCGTGTCCAGGAGCAGGATGTCGCTGGCCAGTTTCTCAGAGGCGGCTTCTATGGCACGGTGGGCTACCTCAAGGGCTTCCAGAACTTTCACCTCATAAAATACTCTGGTTTAGTTGAAATTATACCACACACACTCATCAGCACACGTTGTCTTTGCGAATGGAGTGAGTTCGTCCCTGAGCACGATAAGAGTTACGGATTGCCACGGGCTGAAGCCCTCGCAATGACGAGAATAAGTAGTAAGAGTCTTAAATTGAGTCCTGTGCTATACTGAGACAGAAAGCGTTAATTTTCAGGAGATAAGATGTCCGGGCTTCTCTTCGGCACCGGCGGCGTGCCCCACAGCAGCCGCGAGCGCTCCACCGTTTCCGGAATTGAGCGCATTCACGAGCTGGGGCTGGACTGCATGGAGATGGAGTTCGTCCAGGGAGTGAACATGAGCGAGCCGACCGCCCAAAAGGTCGGCGAGACGGCAGAGAGGCTCGGCATAAAACTCTCCGTCCACGCCCCTTATTACCTCAATTTCAACGCCCACGAGGTTGAAAAGAGAAAGTCCAGCCAGAAAAGGCTCCTCCAGAGCGCCCGCATCGGCACTGTCTGCGGGGCGAGGAACATCGTCTTTCACGCCGCCTTCTACCTGGACGATACGCCGGAGAAAGCCTATGCCACGGTCAAAAGTGAGCTGACTGAAGTCCTTACCCAGCTCAAAGCCGAGCAAGTTAGCGTTTGCCTTAGGCCCGAGGTGACCGGCAAGGAGACCCAGTTCGGCAATCTTGAAGAGACGGTTGCCCTTTGTAAAGAGCTACCGGGTGTCCTGCCCTGCTTTGACGTCGCCCACTATCACGCCCGCACCGGTAAGTTCAACTCCCGCGAGGAGCTGGCAAAGGCTTTTGAGTTCATTGGGGAGAAACTAGGGCGAAAGGCACTGGACGACATGCACATCCATTTCTCCGGGATTGCCTATACCAGTAAGGGCGAGAGAAGCCACCTGAACCTGGAGGACTCCGACTTACAGTATAAAGAAATCCTCAGGGCGATTGCTGACTATGATGTCAAGGGGCTGGTCATCTGCGAGAGCCCCAACCTGGAAGGGGATGCCATGCTCCTTAAGCAAACCTACCTCAGTTTAGATTGAAGAGCGGGCTAATCCGATCAGAAACCGCAATGCTCCTTCCGTCATTGCGATGGCGCCAGCCCAAAGCAATCCGTTTCCTTCATGCGATGCGGATTTACGGATTGCTTCGCCTTTGGCTCGCAATGACAATTTAATTTCTCCCAAATTTGCAACACTCTCAATCTCCATTTTTTATTGACTTAAAAGCCCTCTTTTTGCTATATTTACCTTTCAAAAGGAGGACTCCTATGACCACCCCACATTTCAAAGAGCTGAAGCGCTCTTATGGATTTGATGAAGTAGCCATTGTCCCCGGGGACACCACCATAAATCCGGAACAGACCACTACCGACTTCAGCGTGGGCGGTATCAAATTTGCTATCCCCCTCATCGCCGCCGCTATGGACGCCGTAACCGATGTTGATTTCGCTATCCTGATGAGCAAGTTCGGCGGGCTGGCGGTGATGAATCTGGACGGTATTCAGACACGCTACGATAATCCCAAGGAGATACTCTCACAGATTGCCAGAACTCCCCAGGGTGAGGTTACCGCCCTTCTCCAGAAGCTCTACACCGCCCCGGTCAAGGAGAAGCTTATCGGGGAAAAGGTTGAAGCCATCAAGAAAGCCGGCGCAACCTGTGCCGTTGCCACCGCCCCGGCCAACGCCAAGCGCTTCGCCCCCATCGCTATTGAAGCCGGTGCCGACATCTTTGTTGTCCAGTCCACGGTGACCACGGCACGTCATGTCTCCAGGAGCCTCAAGGGGCTGGTCTTCGAGGAGTTCTGCCAGACGGTCAAGGTGCCGGTCATGGTCGGCAACTGCGTCGGCTACAAAGCCTGCCTAGACCTCATGCGCACCGGCGTCTCCGCTGTGCTGGTTGGGGTGGGTCCCGGGGCTGCCTGCACCTCAAGAGAGGTATTGGGAGTAGGCGTGCCCCAGATAACGGCAACCATTGACTGTGCCGCCGCCAGGGACAGCTACCTCGCCGAGACGGGAAGATATGTCCCCATCATCACCGATGGCGGCTTCCGCAAGGGCGGAGACCTGTGTAAAGCTATCGTCGCCGGGGCGGATGCGGTCATGATGGGCTCGGTCTTCGCCAAAGCCAGAGAAGCCCCCGGCCACGGCTACGAGTGGGGAATGTCAAACCCCCATCCCGCCCTGCCCAGAGGCACCCGCATCAAGGTGGGAACGACTAGCACGCTGGAGCAGATTCTCTTCGGGCCGACATCGGTCACCGACGGCAGTCAGAACTTTATCGGAGCGCTAAGAACCGCCATGGGCGTCTGCGGTGCGGCGACTATCGCCGAGATGCACCAGACGGAGATGGTCATCGCTCCCGCCATCACTACCGAGGGCAAAGCCTATCAGCTCCAGCAGGGACAGCTCTAAGGCTCCTCTTCCTCTTCTTCGTCTTCCCCTGGTTCTTTAGGCGTCTCCTGGCTCAGGCGCGGTATGAGTGCCCCCATCCGGCTCAGACGGCGTTCGGGGAAAGTAAGCCTATCAGACTCTTCTTTTAGTTCCTTAACCCTCTCAGCCGGCACGACCACGCCGGATACCCCGGCCTCCCATAAAGCCAGAAGCTCCTTGCCTGTAACTCCCTGTGGTGCTAAGACCAGTAGCGGCTTGGTGAGCAGGCTGGCAAAGCGGCGTGAGAGCATGAGGTGATACCAGCTAAGAGATGTTTCGCCTTCGTACTTGAGAGCGAGGAGAACCGCATCCACGGGTAGCTCGTTTACCGTTCTCAAAAGGCTATCGGCGAGCGAAGGCTCGACCTCAAGAATTTTTCCCAGTTTATCATGGCTGAGTAAGCCGAGTGATGTGTTTTCGGCGGTAAAAACAACGAAATCTGCCCCGGATTTCGTGAGTCCCGCTAACTGTTTCGAATCATAACGGCTTAGACTGACGCCCCAGGGCAGGTCGGGCGAGGTTTTGGCAATTCCGGTCAGCACCTCTTTATTCATTGAGTCCAGCAGAACGCCGTCGGCACCGCTGAGACTATCGGAGGTTTCACTGGCGATAATAAGCATCCTGGCTTTGGGCGGAACTGGTTGACTTCTGCCGAAGCCCATCGGGGGTGGGGTCGGACGCAAAATCTGGTTAAGTTTTTCAATAAGCTTGCTCATAGTGCCTCCCGGCAAAATTACGTTTGAAACCTTATTCCCAGTATAACACAGAAATTTTCTCCCCTCACTTTAGCTCTCTGGATACGGATTGCCACGCCTTCGGCCGCAATGACCACATATCAAATCCACGACCACTCTGTCATTCCTGCGGAAGCAGGTTCACCCTGGTTCCACTGAGTCACCCATTCATGGTGAATCTCTTCAGGGTGAACCACGAAGTGAACGGGTTCACTGTGAACGGGAATCTAAATGCTACGCCTTCTTTGGATTGTGTCGGGTCTGATAATGACAAGGAGCAAATTGAATGAGATTGCCACGGGGCTGAAGCCCCTCGCAATGACGTTAAGAAAGGGCGGACTTGCTCCGCTCGCAATGACAATTAGACTTCAGCCAATCCGATAATGACAAATTGACAACTCGGCAGAGGTCGCCTAAACTTAAACTTAGACGTCATCGGGAGACCAATTCGTATGAGTTCAATTGAGACAGTCAGCCATGAGCTGAAAGACCTGCTCAGGAAGTATCAGGCAGACTACATCGAAGCCCATCTTGAAGAGAGCGAGACGAGCCTGCTCACCTATCGCGGCAGGGAGCTGGAAGCCGCTGGACACAGCCGGAGCACCGGAGGCAACATACGCGCCCTGGTCAAGGGTGGCTGGGGCTTTGTCAGCTTCAATGATTTTGATAAGCTCAGCGAGAAAGTCGCCCTTGTCGTGAAACAGGCGGAACTCGCCCGGCGGGAGAAGAGCGAACTAGCCCAGGCGGAAGCCGTGGTGATCACTGCCCCGCCACGGGGCACGGTGAACCCACTAACCATCCCTCTCGCCGAGAAGAAGAGGCTTCTTGATGAGTACAATGCCATCATCTGGGAGACGCCGAAGCTCAGGACTTCAAGGATAGACTACGGGGACAATCACCGCAAGCGAATCTATCTTAGCTCTTCCGGTAGCCTCATCACGCAGGAGTTCTCCGATGTCACATTGCGCCTGAGCGCCGTCGCCGCTAAGGATGGCGAGGTGCAGCAGGCAGGAGTCAGCATCGGAACGACCGGGGAAATCGCCCCCATCCGGAGCCTGCATAAGGAAGTGCAGGGTCTGGCGGAGCGGGCGGTTCAACTGCTTCAGTCACCGCGGGCAAAGGGCGGTGCCTACACCGTGGTGCTTGACCCCATCCTGGCCGGGGTTTTTGTTCACGAAGCCTTCGGACACCTCTCCGAATCTGACGCCGTCTATGAGAACGACAAGCTTTGTGAGATTATGACACTGGGTCGGGAGTTCGGCGGAAAAGAGCTCAACATTGTTGACGGCGCCGCCGTACCCGGGCTCCGCGGCAGTTACCAGTATGATGACGAAGGGGTGACGTCAACCAAGACCTACCTTATACACGAAGGCAAGCTGGTGGGAAGACTCCACTCCCGCGAGACGGCAGCCAAGATGGGGGAAAAGCCGACGGGGAACGCCCGGGCGATAAACTATCACTTCCCGCCTATCGTCCGCATGACCAATACCTATATTGAGCCGAGGAAAGCTACTTTTGAGGAGCTCATTGCCGACATTAAAGAAGGTATCTACGCTAAAAACTGGTACGGCGGCACGACATCCATGGAGATGTTCACTTTCTCGGCGGGTGAAGCCTACATGATTAGAAACGGCAGGGTCGCCGAGATGCTGAAACCGGTGGTGCTCACCGGTAATATCTTCACCACCCTGAAGAACATCGATGCCATCGGGAGCGACCTGGATTTCAACCAGGGTGGGGGCTGTGGCAAAGAAGGGCAGTCTCCGCTTCCGGTATCAAACGGTAGTCCCCATATCAGGATTCGGAACTGTCTGGTGGGAGGAGGCTAGATGGAATCCCTGCTTGTCCGGGCAAAGAAGCTGAGCGAGGCAGCCGAGGTCTACCAGGTCGTCACCGAGACCACGCCGGTTCAGTTTGAAGCCAACCGGCTTAAGAAGATTGAGACCAATGAGTCAAATCACATCGTCCTGCGTCTCATTAAAAACGGCAGGCTGGGCTATGCCACCGCCACCAGTCTCGCCGATGCGGGAAATCTGGTTGACCACGCCCTGGAGACCGCCCAGTTTGGCCTGGAAGCTAAGTTTACCTTCCCCAAGCTAAATATCTATCCCAAGGTCGAGGTCTTCGACCCCGGCGTGGCGGTGGTGCCTCTGGAAGCAATGACCGGGCTAGGCGAAGCGCTCATTGACCGGGTGAGGGGGCACACCCCGGAGGTCCTGTGCTCGGCTCATGTTACCAAATCTGTATCCAGGGTGCGTATCCTGAATTCCCTTAGCGGCGAAGCCGATTACAAGCTCTCCGCCATGAGTCTGGAGGTTGAGGGAACGCTTATCCGGGATAGCGATATGCTCTTCGTGGGCGACTTCGTGACCTCGTGTCAGCCCATAAATGATATCGCTCCCATCGTCCGGACGGTGGCAAGGCAGCTTGAGTGGGCAAGAAATCAGGTCAGCCTTCCGACCCGGGCTATGCCGGTAATCTTTACCCCTTTCGGGGTTGGGAGTGCCCTTATCACGCCCCTCATCTCGGCTTTTAACGGTAAGACGGTGCTCCAGGGGGCTTCGCCGCTGGGGGGACGACTCGGTGAGACCGTTTTTGATTCAAAGCTTAGTCTCTATGATGATGCCACCATAGCCAATCGTCCCAGCAGCCGGCCCTGTGATGATGAAGGGGTAGCCAGCCAGCGCACTCCTCTAATTGAGAGAGGCAGAGTCATGAGCTTCCTCTATGACCTCGGCACCGCGGCGTTAGCCAAGACCAGAAGCACCGGCAACGGCGAGCGCGGACCGGGCGGGCAGGTGAGTCCGGCGCCCAGCGCCCTTCTGATTACACCCGGAGAAACTTCTTTCGAGGCGATGATAAGTTCAATAGACGAAGGGTTGATTATCGAGCACCTCATGGGCGCGACCCAGGGTAATATCCTCGGCGGTGATTTCAGCGGCAACGTCCTTCTGGGCTACAGGGTAGAGAAGGGTCAGGTCGTGGGACGGGTCAAGGACGCCATGGTCTTCGGCAACGTCTACGAGTTACTCAAAGAGGTTCTGGCGCTCGGTAGTGACGGGCGGTGGGTGGGCGGGGTCTTTACCCCTTCAATCTACTGCCCCAGAATCTCGGTCGCCGGCAAATAGATTAGCAAGAGGGAGAAATGAACGGCCAAGTCAAATTTTTTGCCCGCCCGAAACTCAAAAACCCGGTATTGCTTGCCTCCTGGCCCGGGGTCTCAAACGTCTCTTTGAATGTGACGACATATCTCCTGAAGAAGCTCCCCTTCAAGAAGCTGGCGGAGATTGAGCCACTGGACTTCTTTGAGCCGATAGGGGTGATGGTAAGGAACAGCATTGTCGAAGCCCCGCAGTTCCCGCGCAGCGAGTTTTACTACTGGAAAAACCGCCGCGGCGACAGCGACATCATCATCTTCGTTGGCGAAGACCAGCCGGCGGCCAAGGCTTACGACCTGGCGAATATGGTCATGGACGTGGCAGAGCGATACAAAGTAACGCGTGTCTATACCTGTGCCGCCGCCCTCACCCGGATGCACCACACCGAGCAATCCCGCGTCTGGGGGGCAGCCAGTAATGAGGTTGTGGCACACGAGCTCAGGGAGCGCAATCTGTGGCAAGCGGGTGCCCTTCAGATTGCCGGGCTCAACGGACTGCTTCTGGGCATCGCCAAGGAAAGAAAGATTGACGGCATCTGTCTTTTGGGGGAAGTACCCACCTACGCCAGCCGCCTGCCCAACCCCGTGGCGGCACTGGCTATCGTCAATGTCCTGACCCGGATGCTTGGTATCACCATTGACACCGAAGAGCTTAGCCAGATTGCCGAGGAAGTAAAGGAGAAAATGAAGCAGGCGGCAGCCACGGCGATGGGCGAGTACATCGACTACTTCACCGAGCCTATCTGGGAGTACGGCGAGGAAGAGGGCGAGGACGGAGAGGGAGAGGAGGAGACTTAGGTATGGAGTCCTTGCCCCTGGAAGCTATACTCTCCCATCTGACTGATACGGATAGACCGCTCCATAACACCGAGCTTACCGAGCTATCCGACCTCAGCCGGGAGGAGCTGGCTACCTTCCGGGAGCGTTTTTCACTTCTGCCCCCGAAGCGGCGGCTTCATATAACTAACCGCCTCGCGGAACTTGGCGAAAACAACTTTGAGCTCAGCTTCGATGGCATCTTCCGGCTCCTGCTCTGTGATGAGGACGCTGGGGTGCGTCAAAGCGCCATAAAGGGGCTCTGGGACTGTGATGACGCCTCCCTCATCAGGTCGCTGATTAACCTCATGGAGCGGGACTCATCGGACGAGGTCAGGGCTGCCGCCGCCGCGGCGCTGGGCAGATTTGCCGTGCTGGCAGAACACGGTAAACTGCGCCCGGTCTATGTCGAGAGCCTCAGGCGAAGCCTGCTTCAAGCCGCCCGCGATGAGAAAAACCCGGTTGAGCTGAGACGCCGGGCGCTCGAGGCGGTTTCCCCACTGAGCCTTGCCGAGGTGAGCGAAGCCATAACTCTTGCCTATAACAGCGGTGACCCCAAGTTCAAGGCAAGCGCCGTTTATGCCATGGGCAGAAGCTGTGATACCACGTGGCTACCACTCCTGTACAAGGAGATAAAGAGCACCGACGCCGAGCTACGCTATGAAGCCGCCACGGCGCTGGGTGAAATTGGCGAGGAAGAGAGCGTAGCCTATCTGATTGAGCTTCTGGAGGACCCCGACCCGGAGGTTCAGCTCGCCGCCATCAGGTCGCTGGGGCAGGTAGGCGGTGCTGAGGCACGAAGTTGTTTGAGACAGTGCCTTCAGAGTGATAGCGAAGCTGTCTCTCAGGCGGCGGAGGAGGCTCTGGAAGACCTTGCCAGCGGGGAAGACCCTCTGGGTTTCAGAATCTAGATGACTACCGCTACCGGCAAAAAGGTCAGGCTCCGTGAAAAACAAGACGGCGATGTCCATGAAGACTATCTCTGGCAGCGCGACCCCGAGCTCAGCCGCCTTGACGGCATGAAGCCCACCCGCCTCAGTTTCGAGGAGTACCAGGCGGCATACCCCAAACAGCTCCGCTTTGCCCGGATGACGACGCGCCACATCTTCGCCCTGGAGACCCTTAAGGGTGAGCACATCGGCAACATCGCCTATTACAACCTGGACGAAGACGAGATGGAAGCGGAGCTGGGCATCATGATTGGCGACCGGGACTACTGGGATAAGGGTTACGGCGAGGATGCCGTGAATACCCTCCTCAACCACATCTTTACCGAGACGAAGCTCCGGCGCATCTACCTCAAAACGCTGGAGTCAAACCAGCGGGCACAGAAATGCTTCAAAAAAGCGGGCTTCAAGCCTTATACCACAATGGTTCAAGACGGGCTCAGCTTTGTCCTGATGGAGATTTACCGACGGGACTGGGAGAAAGCACAGCAAAAGACGGGAGGTGTCAAATCGGAGCGCAACCTGTAATCTGGGAGGGTGACCGCCTGAGACTGATTGACCAGACGAAGCTGCCAGCAAAAGAGGTCTATCTTGAAATCACCGACTATCGTGAAGTAGCCAGAGCCATCAAAGGACTTAAGGTCAGGGGTGCCCCTGCCATCGGGGTTGCCGCCGCCTATGGCATCTTGCTAGGGGCGCTTCAGATTAAGGCAGAAACGAAAGACGCCTTTCTCAAGGAACTTAAGAAAATTACTAATACCATCGCCAAAACGCGGCCCACCGCCAAGAACCTCTTCTTCGCCGTGAGCCGGATGGAACAGGTAGCCCAAAAAGCCAAAAGTGTCTCCAGTATCAAGTCCGCTCTTACCGCCGAGGCGAGCCAAATCCATAAGGAGGAGACCGAGTCCACCTGCAAACTGAGTAAGTTCGGGGCAAAGCTACTCAAGAATAATGCCACCATCCTCACCCACTGCAACACGGGGCCACTCGCCACCACCGGCTACGGGACGGCGCTGGGCGTCATCATCTATGCCCACGAGCAGGAGAAGAAAATAAAAGTCTACGCCACCGAGACCCGTCCCCTCTGCCAGGGGGCGCGCCTCACCACCTGGGAACTGAAGGGCGCCGGCGTCCCGGTCACGCTCATCACCGACTCCATGGCAGGCTACGTCATGAGAGAGAAGAAGATTGACCTCGTCATCGTGGGGGCAGACCGAATCACGGCAAACGGCGATACGGCGAACAAGATTGGCACCTACTCCCTCGCCGTGCTGGCAAAAGCGCATAAAATACCCTTCTATGTGGCGGCGCCGACCTCTACCTTTGACCCGGAGCTAAAGAGCGGGGATGAGATACCGATTGAGTTCAGGAGCGAGGACGAGGTGACGCACCAGATGGGGGTCAGGGTAGCGCCCGTGGGAGTGAGGGCGGAGAACCCGGCTTTTGATGTTACCCCGCACCGTCTTATCACCGCATTCATCACCGAAAAGGGTATAATAAGACCGCCTTACGGGGTGGAGATTAAGAGGATAGTAACCCAGATTAAACCTTAACAACCTAAGAAATACTGCCCAACCGTTCAACCCACTCGACACGGACTTAAAGTTGTTCTAACATATGTTTGCACTTAGAAGGCAGACATATGGCAAGAGTAGTTTCTGACACACTGGCTAAGACCAAATGTAAAGAGTGGTTGGAGAAAAACGGTTTTACCAACGTAAGACCAGCTAGAAATCAGAGCTGCGATTTAATTGCAGATAAAGATGGCAAATTACTCTATATTGAAATAAAATATTCTTCTAAAGAAGAGGGTAGTTTCTTTGGAACGGTTATGTTAACCGAGATGTTCCAAGCGGTTTGTAATAAAGAAAACTACCTCTTTTTGGTATGCAGGGGTCAGGGCAATAATTTGAATGATTGGTTCTTCAGACTATTTGATGCAGAGGAATTTCTAAAATGTTGTACCTTAACTACACCGATTTTCCTATATAGGTTGGAATCCAGAAGCACTTCGGAACTGACCATACCTGAGGTTGGAAGCAGGTCTACACTTGCATCGGAGAAACTCATAAAACAAATGTGGTCGGATTTCGCTAAGTGGAAAA
Source organism: Chloroflexota bacterium (assembly GCA_043800335.1). Taxonomy (GTDB): domain Bacteria; phylum Chloroflexota; class Dehalococcoidia; order Dehalococcoidales; family JAZDNC01; genus JAZDNC01. The sequence continues at coordinate 39,734 of JAZDNC010000049.1, read as the reverse complement.
ACCAAGAAGCAGGTCGGAAAGAAGGGAAAAATGAGTAGTTCAAATTACATCCTAACCAGATATGAGAGAATGTTGAGAGTTGAGAAAGTTGAATATGTTGTAGAAATCCCTGACCGCATCAAGGGTAAACGTGCCTACGCCGAAAAGCACGTATTTGATAGTAATTATGTTAGCTGCTCAGTCGTGGACATACCTTTCAGCGAAAAGCTTGAAGAAGAGACCGAAGGACTCCGAAAAATGTAGCCACTTAAGGAGATAACCCCTGCGAACTCATTGTCGCTAATCCGTTATTATTTCATAGCTTAGAGAAGCAGTTTTAAGATAACTTATACTTTTGTAAATTATCGCACTTCTGATAGTGAACTTAGGAGGTTCTTTTCATGCCGCAACCCATTCATGGTGAACCCAGGGCTAATCTCGGCGGTATCGGCGGAACGGGGCTTTACCAGATTGAGGGCATGACCCAAATTCAGGAGGTCGCCATCGACACCCCCTTCGGCAAGCCCTCGGACAGCTTCATCATCGGGAGCCTAGAGGGGACGGGCGTCGCCTTTCTCCCCCGGCACGGGCGGGGACACGTCTACATGCCCTCGGAAATCCCGCAGAGAGCCAATATGTACGCCTTTAAGACGCTGGGGGTGGAGCACATCATCGCCATCAACTCCTGCGGCAGCTATAAGGAAGATATAAAGCCGGGCGATCTGGTCATCCCCGACCAGGTCATTGACCGCACCACGAGTAGAGTCAATACCTTTTTCGGCAGCGGACTGGTAGCGCACATCTCCTTCGCTGAGCCTTTCTGCCCGGAGCTGAGCCGAATTCTCTACAATGCCGGCAAGAAGGCGGGGGCGACGGTGCACCGTGGCGGGACGTTCGTCACCATGGAGGGTCCCGCTTTCTCCACCAAGGCTGAGTCCCGGCTCTACCAGTCCTGGGGGGCGGACATCATCGGCATGACAGTGCTCCCCGAAGCCAGGCTCGCCCGTGAAGCCGAGATTTGCTACGCCAGTATTGCTCTCGTTACCGACTACGACTGCTGGCTGGCGCGGGAGAAGCCGGTAACGGTTGATATTATCATCAGTTGCATGAACCGCAATGTCGAGACGGCGAAGCAAATCATCAAGCTGGCGGTTGGTAAAGTCCCCAAGACTCGTAAGTGTGAGTGCCAGAACGCCCTCAAGACGGCATTCGTTACGGCAAGGGAGAAAATCCCGCCTGAGCTAAAGCGGAAGCTCAAGCCCATCATCGGCAGGTATATAAAGTAAGTTGTCATTGCGAGGGGCGAGCAAGTCCGTTCTCATATGTCATTGTCGGGTTCACCCTGAAGGGCTTGACCCGACAATCCACTCCCCTCTTCCTCTTCTGGATTCCTGCTTCCGCAGGAATGACACCAGTGTAAATACAGAGGTTGACAGAGGGGCTTCTTCCCGCTTAAACTCCCTCTATAAATTTTGAGACCCAGAGGTTTACTGTGCCTGACACCAGATTTGGTTTACTTCCCACCATGATTGGCAGTCTGCCCCATACCAGTGCCAGAACCGCCTGTGAGCTGGTGGCAAAGTATCTTAAAGAAATCCCTTGCTGGCCCCAGCTACCCCGGCGCACGTTCCGAGAGAACATGTACGTCCAGTTCAGCGAGGGACTGCCCGGTGTGGTGATAGAAGAAGACGAGAAGAGAATCTATGTCGACCCGAGCGGCATCTCGGACAGGGATATGGAACGGCTTTACATCACTTATCTTGAGAACAATGTCGACCGGTTCCCGGTGAGCCGGGAGTATGCCGAAGGGCTGTATGAGTTCCTCGCCCAGAACAGCATCTCGCCGATAGCAGTCAAGGGACAGGTCACGGGTCCGGTCAGCTTCGGACTGACGGTGAAAGACAGGAGGGGTCAGCCCCTAATCTACGATGAGAACCTTGCCGACCTCACCGCCAAGCTCCTGCGCCTCAAAGCCGGCTGGCAGGAGAGGGAGCTGGCCAAGGTCTTCAAGAACACCATTGTCTTTGTTGACGAGCCTTACCTGGTCTCCCTCGGCTCTGCCTACGTGGTGATTTCTAAAGAGAAGGCCCAGAAGCTTCTGGAAGAGGTGTTCGGAGGCATCAGGGGACTCAAGGGCATCCACTGCTGCGGCAATACCGACTGGCAGTTACTCCTTTCCACTTCAACCGACATCCTGAGCTTCGATGCCTATAACTACGCCCAGCCTTTCAGTCTCTACCCGGCTGAGGTGGGCAAATTCATCCAGAGGGGCGGAGCGGTCGCCTGGGGGATTGTGCCCAACGGCGAGGACGAGCTTAAAAGGGAGACCGTCTCCAGTCTCAAAGACCGGCTGGAGGAAGCCATCGCCCCCTTTACCCGCAAGGGTATTCGCTTTGAGTCGCTTGCCGAGCACGGGCTGCTCACCCCATCCTGCGGGCTGGCGACCCTGAGCGAAGAGGCGGCGGAGACGGCGCTCAGACTTCTGGCGGAACTATCGGTAGTCATGAGGAAGGCATACGTCAGGTAGGGCTTCCTTTTCCCACGACAATTGAACCACAGACCTTGCCTCGCTCATGGTGAGCCTTCGGCGTGGTTCCACTGAGTCACTCGTTCCGATTAGTCGTCAGAGTGAACCACGAAGTGAGACCTCGGCGTGAGCTCGGTCGAACGCTCAGTCGAACGCTTGTCGAACCACAGACTCAGAGCGAGCGTGGGCTTATACCGCTTGGACGCTGAAGCCTCTCCTTCTTGCCAGATTAGAACTCATGACAGGACGCCTTATTTAGGCTATGATTAGTCTATGAACAAGCCGAGAAGGGTTGCCCTCCTGAAGCACCGCCAGCGTAAGAAGAAGCTGGAAGAGAAGAGAAAGCTGGAGACTAAGTCCAAGCCTTCCGGCGGCGCATCCCGAAAATGAAAAGGGTACTGCTACTCACCGGGAAGCCCGGGACAGGTAAGACCAGCCTCATCAAAGCTGCCATCGTCGGGCTGAAAGATGCGGGTGGATTCTACACCGAGGAGATAAGGAGCCCCGAAACAAGGCTCGGTTTCCGCCTGATAACCCTTAGCGGTGAGAGTGGCGTCCTGGCTCACGTCAAAATCAAGAGTCCCTACCGGGTGGGTAAGTACGGCGTTGACATCTCCGTCCTGGAAAACCTGGGGGTCAAAGCAGTTAGCCGAGCAATCAGCGAGTCTAACCTGATTGTCATTGATGAAATCGGCAAGATGGAGCTATTCTCAGATCAATTCAGGGAGGCGGTGCTCCGCGCCGTCCAGAGCGGCAAAAAGGTCCTGGCGACCATCATGCTCAGCTCAAACCCCTTTGCGGATGCTCTGAAGCGGAGAGAAGAGGTTGACCTCGTCCCGGTGACCCGGGCTAACAACGAGCGGGTGCTCGGGGAGATACGGGAGTGGCTGAAGGGCTAGCCCGGCTGAGCGAGGTGATGAGAGCTGGGAGACATATTTGGAAAAGAATGCGGAGCCTGAGGTAGTTGAGACAGAGGGGAATCGTGTTATAATTGTTACCTCAGAAAGAGTGAGTAGCAACGTAAGCAAAGTGGTGGACATATTTAATCAGAAGTAGACAAGGAGCTTCCTGTGACGCTAACCGGAAACTACGAGGTTAAAGACATAAGCCTAGCCCCGATGGGGCGGGAGAGAATAGAGTGGGCGTCCCGTGAGATGCCGGTGGTGGAGCTGATAAAAGAGCGTTTCACCAAAGAGAAGCCACTCAAGGGTGTGCACATCTCAGGCTGCCTGCATATTACCTCAGAAACTGCCAATCTAGCCCTCGCCCTTAAAATCGGCGGGGCTGAGGTAGCGCTCTGTGCCTCTAACCCCCTGAGCACCCAGGACGACGTGGCAGCGGCTCTCGTGGAGTATGGAATTCCCGTGAGCGCCATTAAGGGCGAGGATGAGACTACTTACTACCGCCACATCAATGCTACCCTAACGCATAAGCCTGATTTCACCGTTGATGACGGAGCTGACCTGGTCACCACCCTTCACACCAAGAGACAAGACCTGATCTCCGGGGTCAAGGGTGGCACCGAGGAGACCACCACCGGCGTCATCCGGCTCAGGAGCCTGGCTAAAGCCGGAAAGCTGCGTTATCCCATCATCGCCGTGAACGACGCCCAGACCAAGTACCTCTTTGACAACCGCTACGGCACGGGGCAGAGCACGATTGACGGCATCACCCGGGCGACCAATATCCTCTGGGCAGGGAAAAGGGTCGTCGTGGCGGGCTACGGCTGGTGCGGTCACGGAATTGCCCTCCGGGCGAAGGGACTTGGCGCCGATGTCATCGTCACCGAGGTGAAGCCGGTGAGGGCGCTGGAGGCGGTGATGGACGGATTCCGGGTCATGCCCCTCACTGAGGCAGCCAGAATCGGGGATATCTTCATCACGGTCACCGGGGACACCTCCGTCATTGATTTGCCCCACCTGAGTGCCATGAAGGACGGGGCAATATTAGCTAACTCAGGACACTTCAATGTGGAGATTAACATCAGAGCCTTGGAGGAGATGGCGAAGAGTAAGAGACGACTCCGCAGCTTCGTTGACGAGTACACTCTAAGGGACGGGAAACACCTTTACCTCCTGGCGGAAGGTAGACTCGTCAATCTCGCCGCCGCCGAGGGACATCCCGCCAGCGTCATGGACATGAGCTTTGCTAACCAAGCACTTTCACTGGAGTACATGGCGAAGAACCCGCAAGCCCTTGAGCCGAAGGTCTACCCCGTGCCCGAGGAGATTGATAACCGGGTAGCCCATCTGAAGCTAAATGGCATGGGCATCAAGATAGATAAATTAACTTCCGAGCAGGAGAAATACCTGGCAAGCTGGGAACTGGGCACCTAAAATTGAAAGGAGAGTCAATGGCAAGCAACAACTGTTTCTTCCGTTCACCGAGCTATCTCTTCACCTCGGAGTCGGTCACCGAGGGACATCCGGACAAAATCTGCGACCAGATTTGCGATGCTGTTCTGGACGCCATCATCAAGGAAGACCCGACGGCTCGGGTCGCCTGTGACGCCGCGGTGACCAACGGGCTGGTTATGATTGTGGGGGAGATTACCACCAAGACCTACGTGGAAATCCCTGAAATCGTGCGCCAGACCATCAGGGAGATTGGCTACACCAAACCGGAGTATGCCTTTGAGGCGAGCTCGTGTGGCGTTCTGGTATCAATTAATAAGCAGTCCCCGGACATCTCGCTGGGGGTGAGTAAGTCCGCCGAGACCAAGGCTGGCTCGAAAGACCCCCTGGATGAGATTGGTGCCGGCGACCAGGGCATGATGGTCGGCTTTGCCTGCAACGAAACGCCGGAGCTGATGCCCCTTCCCATCGCCCTCGCCCACGGACTCGCGCGGCGGCTGGCTCAGGTGAGGAAAGAGGGAATAATTCCCTATCTTCGCCCCGATGGCAAGTCCCAGGTCACCGTGGAATACAGCTACGGCAAACCCAAGCGGATAGAGACTGTTGTCATCGCCGCCCAGCATGATGATGTCGCTCCCGAGGTAATCAGGCGTGACATCATCCAGCACGTGGTCAAGGCAGTCATCCCGGCCAAGCTTCTCGACCGGAAGACCCAGTATTATGTCAATGCAACCGGGCGTTTCGTCATCGGTGGTCCCGCCTCCGATAGCGGTTTTGTCGGGCGTAAGATTCTGGTTGACACCTATGGCGGGTTTGCCCGGCACGGCGGCGGGGCTTTCTCCGGGAAAGACCCGACCAAGGTTGACCGCTCCGCGGCTTACATGGCACGCTACACGGCGAAGAACATCGTCGCCGCCGGGCTGGCTGACCAGGTCGAGATTCAGGTCGCCTATGCCATCGGCATGGCAAAGCCGCTCTCAATCTATGTTGAGACCTTCGGCACGGGTAAGATTGACGATGAAGCCCTCATGAAGCTGGTTGATAAGCACTTCGATTTCCGTCCCGGCGCCATCATCAAGAACTTCAGGCTGCGCCGCCCCCTCTTCCGCCAGGTGGCGGCCTACGGGCACTTCGGCAGACCCGACCTTGACCTGCCCTGGGAGAAGACCGACAAAGCCGCGATACTGAAAAGGGAGGCGCGCCAGCTTAAGCGAAGGTAAAAGTAGCCGGCGAGAGCTTGTCAGTAGTTCGGAACGGAAAAGGATAGTCTAGGCTTATGGAAAGTCCAATCAAGTTTGGCACCGACGGCTGGCGGGGCATCATCGCCAGGGATTTCACCTTTGCCAATGTCGCCATCTGCGCCCAGGGGGTGGCAGACTACCTCCTGCAAACTGGTAAGGGCAAGCAAGGCATCCTCATTGGCTATGACACCCGTTTTGCCTCGGAGGATTTCGCCCGGACCTCAGCCGAGGTCATCGCGGCTAACGGCATCAAGGTCTACCTATCGCCCAAAGTCACACCGACACCGGTGGTGAGCTACGGCGTGGCGGCGGGAAAACTCGATGGCGGCATCATGATTACCGCCAGCCACAATCCCGGAGCCTGGAACGGCTTCAAGTACAAGACCCCGGACGGTGCTAGTGCCCCTGAGAAGGTGGTGAAGGAGATTGAAGCCTGCGTCACCCGTCGCTACACCAAGGGCGGAGTCAAGCAGATTACAATCGAGAGCGCACGGAAAAAGGGATTGCTTGAAGAGCCTGACCTTGACCCGCCCTATTTCGCCCAGCTTGGAAGACTCTTAAACCTTGCTGAACTCCGGCGTGCCAAGCTCAGGGTAGTTGTTGACCCGATGTTTGGCGCCGGCATCGGCTACCTCAGGAGATTGCTTGAGGGTGGGAATATCGAGTTAAGAGAGATTAACTCCGAGCGTAACCCCGCCTTCCCGGGGATGAAACAGCCCGAACCCGTCGCCGGTAACCTCGGCTTGCTTGGCGCCACGGTTAAGAAGGAGGGAGCAGCACTCGGCATCGCTACCGACGGTGACGCCGACCGTGTGGGCATAATGGCTGAGAACGGTAAGTTCATCTCTACCCTGGAAACCTTTGCCTTGCTCTGTCTCTACTTCCTCAAGGTGCGGGGAGAGCGGGGGGCTATCATCAAGACCATAACCAATACCAGCATGACTTACCGGCTGGCGGAGATATACCATGTCCCCGTCAAGGAGACCAGGGTCGGCTTCAGCTGGGTGGCACCGCTCATGGCTTCGGAAAATGCCCTCATCGGGGGTGAGGAGAGCGGTGGCTACGGCTTCCGCGGGCACATTCCTGAGAGAGACGGCATCCTTGCCGGGCTCTACTTCATAGACTTCATTGAAAAAACTTCCAAATCACCCTCAGCCCTGCTGGAAGAACTCTATAAACTGGTAGGTGCTCATTACTTCAACCGGATAGACCTGACCTTCCCTGAGGAGAACCGACAGGAAATCATGAAGCGTGTCCGGGATAAGTCACCCAGTTCAATTGACGGCGTCAAGGTAGCCAAGGTGGACGATATTGACGGCTTCCGTTTTACCCTGGTTGACGGCTCGTGGCTTCTCATCCGGTTCTCCGGAACCGAGCCACTACTCCGTATCTATTCCGAGAGTGACAGCCCAAAGCGGGTGGACAGTCTACTTGAGCTGGGACGCGAGTTCGCTGGCGTTTAGTCCTCTTGTCGAGATGGTCAAACTGACCCAGTTAATCAAAAGAGTGTGATTCGGGCACGGTAGACTCGTGCCAAAAGAAAAGCCAGACACAATCAAGTATCTGGCTTTGTATCTCGGGACTCTGGCGCGCAGTTTAACGCTTGGTATACTGCTTTGCCTTCCTCGCCCGTTTGAGACCGGGCTTCTTCCTCTCCTTACCCCTCGGGTCACGGGTCAGAAGACCGCTCTGGCGTAAGGGGGCTTTAAAGGACTCGTTCAGAGCCACCAGGGCGCGGGCTATCCCGTGGGCGACGGCACCCGCCTGACCTGAGGTGCCCCCGCCGTCAACCTTGACCACAGCATTGTACTTGCCGGCGACATCGGCGACGATAAAAGGCTGTAAAATCCTCTGGCGATGGTCAAGCCGGTTATATAGTTCCTCATAAGGCACACCGTTAATGAGAATCGCACCTTCGCCGGGTAACAGCTTAACCTGAGCCACCGCAGTCTTGCGCCTGCCGGTGCCGTGAACATAACTCCTTTTTTCCATTAAGAAATCTTCCCCTCCCTCGGTCTCAAAATTCTAGGCTTTCTTCTCCGACGCGCCTTCCTTCCCCTCAGCCTTAGCCTTCTTGAGCTGGGCTTCATGGGGATGGCTATCCCCGGTGTAGACCCTGAGCTTGGTCATCATGCGGTCACCGAGGTGGGTATGCGGCAGCATCCCTCTCACCGCATGCTCCAGAGCCCGGGTCGGGTGTTCCGCCATCAAATCCGCCAGGCTAATCTGCTTGAGTCCGCCCGGGTAGCCGGTGTAGTGGTAGTAGATTTTCTGGCTCATCTTCTTACCGCTCACCCGGATTTTGTCGGCGTTAAGCACGACGACGTAATCGCCGGTATCCAGGTTACGCACGAAGTTTGGCTTGTGCTTACCCATAAGGAGATGGGCTATTCGGCTGGCGAGCCGTCCCAGCGTCTCCTCGGAGGCGTCAACCACCTGCCATTCGTGTTTGATTTCTACGGCCTTGGTGCTATGGGTTTTCATCTTATTTATCCTCAAAAGAATATGGGTAATTAACCCTAATCAAAAAAAGCCCCCGGGCAGGTACCAGAGGTCCCGCCAGTCCCGGCTTTTTCGCCCCTATTATACTATAAAAATCCTCAGTGCTCATCTTCCTGAGCCCTACCCTGATGAGACTGCCCACTGTCGAGCGCACCTGGTGCGGGAGAAAGGAGTTTGCCACCATCTTGAAGACCACCAGCTCCTTTTCTCTGGTTACCTCCGCCTGATATACTTTTCTCACGCCGCTTTTAAGCCTGGTTCCCGTGAGTGAGCTGGCGAAAGAGGTAAAGTCGTGTTCGCCCAGGAGCATCCGGCAGGCTTCGTTCATGAGGTCGGCATCAAGCACCTCTCTAACCAGATAACTGAAACCGCTCCTTAGCGGCGAGGGAGTCGTCCGGTTCAGAATGTGGTAGTGGTACTCCCGGCTTATCGCCTCACTTCTGATGTTCACCGGTTCGGCTACCGCGTAGGCTTCCCTGACCGCAATGTCACGGGGTAGATGGTAGTTGAGCCCGCGAACGAAGGCTTCCTTTGGCAAACGCGACCCCGTCCTGAAGCTCACCACCTGTCCCAGGGCGTGGACACCGCTATCGGTACGGCTGGCGCCGATTATTCTTATTTTCTCTCCGGTTAGCCGGTAAATCGCCTCCTCTAATTTCTCCTGAACCGTTGGCTGACCCTTCTGGTACTGAAAGCCCGCGTAATTCGCTCCGTTATACTCCAGAATCAGGACTATCTTGCGACCTTCGGTCAAGAAAGACCTTCCCCTATTTTACCAGCTCCAGCTTGACCATGGGGGCGAAGTCTCCCGTTCTGGGGCCCAGTTTCGTGATGCGGGTATAGCCCCCCTTGCGCTCGGCGTACCTCGGGGCAATCTCGCTGAAGACCTTGTGGGCGATCTCTTCATCGAAGACGAAGCTGAGTGCCTGCCGGCGCGAAGCCAGACTCCCTTCTTTGCCCAGACTAATCATCTTCTCGGCAAAGGCGCGTATCTCCTTGGCTTTCGCCTCGGTGGTGGTAATGGCTTCGTACTTAAGCAGGTCGGTCACCAGATTGCGGTACATCGCCCAGCGGTGGCTGGTGCCCCGACTGAACTTTCTACCTGATACCTTATGTCTCATTGCTCATTCCTTCTTCTCAGATTCCACCTTCTCGGGTTCCGCCCCGGCTTTCAAACCGCCAGGGGTTAGGGTCAGCCCCAGTCCGGCCAGGCGGTCTATTATCTCCTGCCGGGACTTCTGCCCGAAGTTGCGGATAGTCATCAGCTCATCTTCCCCCCGCTCTAGAATCTCGCCAACGGTGGTGATGCCGGCGTGCCTGAGACAGTTCCTTGTCCTGACCGAAAGGTCAAGCTGGTCAACGGGCATATTATACTGCTCGTCAGGTATTGATGGGTGTGAGGGTATCTCCCCTGCCTTTTCCGGAACCGGTAATAGCTGCTCGGCAAAGGGAGCCAGCTGCTCGGTAAGGAGCTTTGCACTCTGCCCCAGGGCTTCCAGCGGCGAGATTGTGCCGTCGGTCCAGACCTCCATGATGAGTCGCTCGTGGCTGGTTTCCCGGCCGATAGAGACAGACTCGGTGGTGTAATTGACCTTGTGCACCGGGGTAAAGACGGCATCAACGCCAATCGTGCCGGCGGGGAAGTTGTTCTCTCCGGTCTCCGCCTCTTTGTAGCCCTTACCCAGTTCCACATCAAACTCAACGGAGAGCTTTGCCCCTTCGGCATCCAGAGTGGCGAGGTGTAGCTCCGGGTTGACAATCTCAAAATCGGCCGAGGGCTTGATGTCGGCGGCGCTGACCCGTCCCTCTCCGCTCGCCTCCAGGGTCAGCTTGCCCGGCTGGCCGGAGACAGGCTTAAGTCGCAGCGCCTTGACATTGAGCAAAAACTCCATGGTGTCTTCCTTGACGTGAGGGATTGACGAGAACTCGTGCTGGATGCCCTCAATCCTGATTCTGGTTACCGCCGCCCCGGGGAGGTAACCAAGGAGCACCCGCCTCAAGGCGTTACCCAGTGTCACGCCAAACCCCTTCTCCAGCGGTTCGGCGACAAAACGACCGTAGTTATCCTGGGTTTCAACAGTTGTAACTTTAGGCATGACGAGATGAGACAAAATGAATTCCTCCTCTACCGCGAGTAGTACTCAACGATAGTCTTCCCCGCAAACTTGGCCTGGGCATCCTCAGGTGTGGGCAGGGCGAGAACCTTGCCCACCAGGTTCTCCCGGTCCAGGCTAAGCCAGTTAGGGACAGGCTTGCTTTTAATCGCCTCAAGCAGCAACTTGTAAGACTCCAGTTTCTTACTGTGCTCAGGGAAGGAGATGGTATCTCCCTCATCAATCAGGGACGAGGGGATGTTGTCTTTCTTACCATTGAGCATAATGTGTCCGTGGCGCACCACTTGTCTTGCTTGGGCGCGGGATTCGGCGAAGCCCAGCCGGTAGATGACATTATCCAGTCGCCTCTCCAGGAGGGCGATGAGATTATCGCCGGTGACACCCCCCTGCCTCTCTGCCTCATGAAAGATGCGCCTGAACTGTCTTTCCATAATCCCGTAGGTCCAGCGTGCCCGCTGTTTGTCCCTGAGCTGTGCCCCCCGGTCAGACAGGCGGCGCCTCCGGGCTGACCTGGGTCCCGGTGGCTGAGAACGCTTATCAAAGGTGCAGTTATTGATACACTTGGTGCCCTTGAGTATGAGCTTATCGCCGCTCCGCCGGCAGAGCCGGCAGACCGCAGTGGTATGTCTCGCCATCTCTAGACACGCCTCCTCTTGGGGGGACGACAGCCGTTATGCGGAATCGGCGTCACATCCCTGATACCGGTAATGTGCAGTCCCGCTGCCTGGAGGGAGCGAATCGCCGCCTCCCTGCCGCTACCGGGACCCCTGACCAGGATTTCAATCTGCTTCATTCCCTGCTCCATGGCTTTGCGCGCCGCATCACGTGCCGCCATCTGGGCGGCGTAGGGCGTGCCCTTGCGCGAGCCCTTGAATCCGGCGGTGCCGGAGCTTGCCCAGCCGATGACGCTCCCCTGGGGGTCGGCGATGGTTACAATGGTGTTATTGAAACTGGCCTGTATGTAAGCCCGCCCCGCAGGGATGACCCTTTTTTCCCGTCTTCTCGTGCCGGGCTTCCTCTCGCTTGCCATCTCTACCTCCTCTGATTACTTCTTACCAACACCGCGCCGCTGACCGCGACCGGCCACCGTCCGCTTGGGACCACGGCGGGTTCTGGCGTTGGTCCGGGTGCGCTGTCCGTGCACCGGCAGATTCCTGCGGTGCCTTACCCCGCGATACGAGCCAATCTCAACCAGCCGCTTAATATTCAGGCTGGACTCCCTTCTCAGGTCTCCCTCAACGACATAGTCGCGGGCGATAACCTCCCTGATGCGGTTGATATCGGCATCGGAGAGGCTATCCAGCTTGGCGTTGGGGTCAATCTTGGTCTCCGCCAGAATCTTCTGGCTGAGCGTGGACCCGATACCGTAGAGGTACTGCAGCGACACCCAGGCTTGCTTGTTCCCCGGAACATCTACCCCGGAAATACGTGCCATGGCTTTTTTCTCCCTTATCCCTGACGCTGTTTGTGTTTGGGGTTAGCGCAGATAATACGCACCACCCCCTGCCGTCTGATGACGCGGCACTTCTCACATCTTGTTTTAACTGAAGCTCTAACTTTCATCTAAATAAACTCCTTAAGAGAACCTGTAGGTAATTCTACCCCGGCTCAGGTCATAGGGCGAAAGCTCAATTAGGACCTTGTCACCGGGTAAGATTCTAATGTAATGCATTCTTATCTTGCCTGAGATGTGGGCTAGCACCGCGTGCCCGTTAGCTAGCTCCACCCGGAACATGGCGTTGGGCAGGGACTCAACGACGGTGCCCTCTACCTCTATTGTCTCTTTCTTAGGCATAACCCCCTTCACGCCAGAGTTGTCAAAATCTCGGCTCTGTCATCGGTGATGGCGATGGTGTGCTCAAAGTGTGCCGAGAGACTGCCATCGGCGGTAAGTACCACCCAGCCATCGCTACCCACCCTTGTGGGCCAGTTACCGGCGTTGAGCATGGGCTCCAGCGCCAGCGCCATCCCCTTCCTGAGCACGGGCCCCGTCCCCGACTCACCGAAGTTAGGGATGAGCGGTTCTTCGTGCATCTTACGCCCGATGCCGTGTCCGGTGTACTCCCTGACCACCGCAAAACCGCAGGCCTCGGCGTGGTGCTGGATGGCGGCGGAGACATCGCCCAGATGGACGCCGGCCCTGGCGGCTTCAATCCCGGCATAGAGAGCCCCCTCGGTCGCCTGAACCAGCGCCTTAGCTACGGCACCCGCCTTCCCCACCACGACGGTGACGGCGGCATCACCCTGAAACCCCTGATAGATTGCCCCTAAGTCAAGGGAGACCTTATCGCCCTCATTAATCACCTTATCACCGGGGATGCCGTGCACCACCTCATCGTTTATGGAGACACAGAGACTCGCCGGGAAGCCGTGATAGCCCTTGAACGAGGGCACACCGCCCCTTGCCCTGATTTCCCTTTCGGCGATTACGTCAAGCTCTCTGGTCTTCATCCCTACCTTTACTTCCTTAGCCAGTATAGCAAGAACCGCAGCGACAATTCTACCCGCCTGCCGCATGACCTCAATCTCCCGCTCCGACTTGATAACGATGCCCATTAACCTCGCTTCCCCACCGTCTCCAGGACAGCCATGATTCTTTCCCCAATCTCCTCGGGGCTGCCCTCACCGTTCACCTCGGCAAGTTTACCCTGCCTAGCGTAGTAGTCGTTCAGGGCACTTGCCTCGGCGAGATAGACCTCAAGTCTCTTTCTTACTGTGGCAGGGGCATCATCATCACGCTGATATAGCTCGCCGCCACAACGGTCACACCTGCCGCTCACCTTCGGGGGTGAGGTCTCGACCTGATAAGGCGCCTGGCAGGCACGGCAGATAAAGCGCCCGCTGAGCCGCCTCACCAGCTCCTCAGAAGACACCCTGATATAGATTGCCCGCTCTACCTTCTTCCCCCGCTCTTTCAGGGCTTCGTCCAGTGCCTCGGCCTGGGCCAGATTCCTGGGGAAGCCGTCGAAAATCACCCCCTTAGCCCCCTTAGCCCCCTCAATCTCTTCAAGGAGGAGTCTTACGGTTATCTCATCCGGGACGAGTAACCCCTTGTCCATGTAAGACTTCAAGAGAAGACCCAGCTCCGTCGCCTCTTTTACCTTGTTGCGAAAGAGGTCACCAGTAGAGATATGAACGGCGCCGAGCCTTCTCGCCAGATTCGCTGCCTGTGTCCCCTTGCCCGCCCCCGGGGCACCGAGTAAAACAATATACATATTTACCTATTTGATGAAGCCCTCGTAGCGGCGCATGACCAGCTGTGCCTCAATGTGCTTCATGGTATCCAAAATCACTCCGACCAGGACCAGAAGCCCCATGCTGGAAAGCTGGATTATCTGGACGCCGGTAAGCTCCCTGGCAATAACCGGCATGACCGTAACTATCGCCAGGAAGAGGGCTCCCGCCCAGGTGATGCGCTTAATTACCCCGTTCAGATAGTCGGCAGTCGCCTTGCCCGGTCGAATGCCCGGGATAAAGCCACCCTGGCGCTGCAGGGTTCCGGGGAGGTTCTGCTGCTCGAAAAGCAAATAGGTGTAGAAGAAGGCGAAGCCGATGGTGAGCCAGAAGAGGATGTTCCAGTAGACCAGCCCCAGCGGCATGTCCGCCCCGGAGTTAAAGATGTTGACGATGTGGTTGGCGAAGTTCTCCGGCTGGCCGGGCGCCCGGGCGAAGTAGCTGGCGACCACGCTGGGGAACATCACCATTGACGAGGCAAAAATGACCGGTATCATGCCGGCGGTATTCACCCGGAGAGGAATATGGGTCGAGCCGGACTGCTTGTACACGCGCCCGCCGCGGAAGATGCTCTTGGCATACTGCACCGGGATGCGCCGGTGGGCCTCGGTGAAGATAACGATGGCGACCGTGGTCGCCAGGGCAATCACCGCATAGATAATGACGCCGAAGAGCTGTCCCTGCTGCTGGGCGAGAATGCCCTGTCCAATCATCTCGGGCATGCCGGTCACGATGCCGGCGAAAATGATGATTGAAATACCGTTGCCGATGCCATACTCCGTGATTAGTTCACCCAGCCAGATGAGGAACATCGTGCCGGCGATGATGGAAAGCACGATGACTATCGTCTGTAACAGCTCGGTGGTAGCCACCACCGGTGGGTCTGACCGCTGCATGATGAGGAGCTGTCCGTAGCCGGAAAGTCCACACAGAGGGATGGTGAGCCAGTAGGTGAACATGTTTAATTTGTTCCGTCCCGCCTCACCCTCCTCGCTGATTGCCTGGAGACGCGGGAAAACGGGTACCAGGAGCTGTAATACGATGGTAGCGGTGATATAAGGGTAGATGCCCATGGCGACAACACTGAAGTTGCGCATGGCACCGCCTGAGAAAAGGTCAAGCATACCTAGGACGGCGTTACGCTGGAAGAGCTGCCTAAGCGCGGCGACGTCCACCCCAACCACGGGCACATGGGCGACGAAGCGGAAGACAGCAAGAATAGCAAAGGTTAGCAGTATCTTCTGCCTGAGGTCGGCTAGGCTCAGGGCGTCGAGCATGGCCTGGAAGAGCCGGGGCCTAGTCGGTTTCTGAGGCATGACCAATCACCTCTACACTGCCCCCGGCGGACTCAATTTGGGCTTTCGCCCGGGCCGAAAAGGCATTCGCTTTCACGCTGAGACGGCGCTTCAAGTCACCGCTTCCCAGAATCTTAACCGGCATATCCGGTGAGCTGACGAGTTTCATCTTGATGAGCTTCTCCGGAGTGACCTCACCACCGTCGGCGAAGACATTGAGGTCGCCGACGTTGACCGGAGAGTAGGCTTGGCGAAAGATGTTGGTGAAGCCACGTTTGTGGGGCAACCTGAGGAGTGATGGCATAACCCCACCCCCCTCGAAAGCCGGGCGCCTGGTCATGCCCGAGCGGGCTTTCTGACCCTTGTCGCCCCTTCCCGCGCGGCCACCGTGCCCGCTGCCGTTACCCCGCCCCACGATTTTGCGCTCTTTTTTTGACCCCGGCGCCGGGGCGAGTTCATCTAGCCTTACCATTCTCCACCTCCACCTTGACAAGGTGTCTCACTTTCATAATCATGCCGCGCACCGCATAGGAGTCTTCATGGCTTACGCTCTGGTTAAGGCGCTTGAAGCCCAGGGCTCTCAAGGTGCGCTTCTGGTCAAGGGGGTTACCGATGCCACTTCTGATTAAGGTAATGCGTAGCCTAGCCACCCTGTCCCCCCTTCTGGACTGGCTCCTTAGCTTGAGGGGCGGCTTTCCGCCGGCTCACCTCTTCTTCCGGATTTCTGAGCCGACTCAGGGCGAGCAGGGTCGCCTTGGCGACATTAACCCGGTTGGAACTACCCATTGATTTGCTCAGTACGTCCTTAATCCCCGCCGCCTCAAGCACCGCCCGGACACTGCTCCCGGCGATGACTCCGGTGCCGGGTCCCGCCGGCTTCAAGAGGACCTCGGCGGCTCCAAACTTCACCTTCATCTCATGGGCGATAGTGTTCCCCACCAGAGGGACATGCACCAGCTCTTTGCGCGCCGCGTTGCCCGCCTTGTTTATCGCTTCGGGCACCTCGTTCGCCTTACCCACGCCAATGCCGACGTAGCCGTTACCGTCGCCGGTAACGACCAGGGCACTGAAACTGAGCCGTTTCCCCCCTTTGACTACCTTGGCTACCCGGTTAATGTAGATAAGCTTATCGGTAAGGGTAAGCTCCGTCGGGTCTATCTTCTTCGCCTTTTCCATCACTCAAATACTCCTAGAATTTAAGTCCGGCCTCGCGGGCACCGTCCGCCAGGGCTTTCACCCTGCCGTGGTATTTATAGCCACCGCGGTCGAAAACGACCTGGCTAATCTTTTGCGCCTTGGCTCTCTCTGCGAGAAGCTTACCCACCAGCTTGGCTTCATCGGTCTTTTTCTTGTCCTTGAGCGACTCTTTTATCTCCCCGTCCAGGGTAGATGCCGCAACCAGTGTCTTAGCCTCGTTGTCATTGATAATCTGGGCGTAGATGTGGTTCAGGCTGCGGAAAACCGATAACCTGGGCCTTTCGCCGGTCCCCGAGACCTTGAGCCTCACTCTGAGGTGTCTTTTCTCACGCGCCTGTCTCGTTGTCAGCTTAGCCATTACTGTTTACTCCCCACCGCTTTAGCTGTCTTGCCCGGTTTGATTTTGACTACCTCTCCGGCATATCTTATTCCCTTACCCTTGTAGGCATCGGGGGGACGGATAGCCCTCAGATTCGCCGCTACCTGTCCCACCGCTTCCTTGTCCGCCCCTTTGACCTTAACCCGGTTAGCGCCTTCTATATCCAGGCTTACGCCGGCAGGAGGAACTACCTCTACCGAGTGTGAGAATCCAACCCTGAGTACGAGTTTAGCGCCCGACTTTTCTGCCCGGTAGCCAACGCCAACAATCTCCAGGCTTTTCTCAAAGCCGGCAGAAACCCCGGTAACCATGTTCGCCAGAAGGTTACGGGTAAGTCCGTGGAGGGCGCGGTTCTCCCGCCCGTCGTCCGGACGCGAGACGGTCAGTTTGCCTTCTTTAAGGGTGATAGTCATGTTGGGGTGGAAGCGGCGGGTGAGTTTGCCCTTGGCGCCCTCGACGCTCACCTCACTCCCCTTGACCTCAACCTTTACCCCGGCGGGTATTGTTATCGGTAGCTTGCCAATTCTAGACATATTTACTCCCTACCAGACAGAGCACAGGAACTCGCCCCCCAGCCCGTCCCGCCACGCCTCTTTCCCCGTCATAACGCCCTTATTGGTTGAAATGATAGCCACTCCCAGTCCACCGTAGAGGCGCGGGATTTCCTGTTTCTGTAAATAGACCCGGAGCCCCGGTTTGCTCACCCGCTCCATGCCGCTGATGACCGGGGTTTTCTTATCGTAGTACTTGAGGGAGATTTTTATATCCCCCTGGACTTTGCCCTTGACCAGCTGGTAATCGGCGATAAAGCCCTCGGACTTGAGCACCCTGGCGATTGCCATCTTCGGTGCCGACGACGGGATTACGACCGACTCACGCCTGAGCATGACGGCATTACGTATTCGATTAAGCATATCGGCTATCGGGTCATTAACTGCCACTTTTACCCCCTCTGCACAGTCCTGGCAACTACCAGCTTGATTTCCTGACTCCGGGAACCTGCCCGACCAGCGCCAGCCGCCTAAAACAGATGCGGCACACCCCGAACTTACGCATATAGGCGCGGGGGCGACCACAGAGGCTGCAGCGGTTGTGCTGCTGGACCTTAAACTTCGCCGGACGTGCGGCTTTCAGAACCTTAGACAGCTTTGCCATCTCTATTCCTTACTGAAAGGCATACCTAAAAGCTCCAGGAGCTTTCTACCTTCCTCATCCGTTTTGGCGGTGGTAATCACCGATATCTCCAGACCACGAACCTTGTCTATCTTGTCGTATTCTATCTCCGGAAACGCCGTCTGCTCCTTGAACCCCAGTGAGTAGTTGCCCATACCGTCAAAGGAGTCCTTGCTCACCCCCTGGAATTCCCTGATGCGCGGTAGCGTGATGTTTACCAGCCGGTCGAAAAAGTCGTACATCCGTCCGCCCCGGAGCGTCACCTTGAGACCGATGGCAAGTCCTTTCCTAATCTTGAAGGCGGCGATGGAGCGCTTGGCGCGGGTGACCACAGGGTGCTGTCCGGAGATGCTTGACAGGTCCCGCTGCGCCGCCTCCAGGGCTTTGGCGTTGGTGATAGCCTCGCCACAGCCAATGTTAAGCACTATCTTCTCCAGCTTCGGCACCTGCATCGGGTTACGGTAGCTGAAGGACTTCATCAGCGCCGGCACAACCTCTTTTTGATACTTCTCTTTTAAGCGTGGCATCAGTCAATAACCTCATTACAGACACGGCAGAAGCGAACCTTCCTCCCGTCTTTAAGGGTGCGGAAGCCGATGCGCGCCGGGTGATTGCACTTTGAGCAAAGCAGCATGACGTTGGCGGCGGCGATGGGCGCCTCACGGGAGATGATACCGCCCGGCTGCTGTTCGCTCACCTGCTTCATGTTCTTTTTAATCAGGTTTATCCCTTCCACCAGAACCCGGTCATCCCGGGGGTAGGCAAAACGCACCTTCCCCTTCTTGCCCCTGTCCTTACCGGCGATGATGAGCACCGTGTCGTCTTTTTTTATCTTCACCTGTTACCTCACAGAACCTCGGGGGCAAGGGAGATAATCTTGGTGAACTGCTTCTCCCTGAGCTCCCGGCCTACCGGTCCGAAAATGCGTGTCCCTTTGGGGTTGTTACGGTCATTCAGAATGACCACGGCGTTATCGTCAAAGCGGATGGTTGAACCATCGGGGCGCTTGTAGGGCTGGGTGCAGCGCACCACCACCGCCCTTACCACATCCCCTTTCTTGGAGCCACCACCGGGAATCGCCCTCTTCACCGAGGCGACAATGACATCGCCCACCGCGGCGAAGCGCCTCCCTGACCCGCCTAGGACATTAATACACGAGACCTGGCGGGCACCGGAGTTATCCGCAACCTTGAGCCTGGTATACTGCTGTATCATTTGATTTCCTCGGGTTTAATCTCTGCCACCTTACCCCTCACGACTATCTCGATGACCTTCCAGTGTTTTTCCTTTGACAGGGGACGGGTCTCCATGATTCTTACTTTGTCACCCGGGGCACATTCGTTCTTCTCATCATGGGCTTTGAACTTTACCACCTCGCGTATGAGCTTCCGATAAAGCGGGGCGTGGCGGAGCCTTTGCACCGCCACCACCACCGTCTTATCCATCTTCTTGGTGGCAACACTGCCGAGTAACGTCTTATGTTTGCTGTTCATCTTCTAACGTATCCCCAGTTCCTTTTCCTTAATCAGGGTGTTAAGCCGGGCAATCCGCTTCTTGGCATTTGGTATTTCCCGGTGGTTCACCAGCTGTCTTGTCGCCAGGCGGAAGCGTAAGTTCAGGAGCTCTTCGTGGGACTTGGCGAGTTCCTTCCTCATCGCTTCCAAGCTCAGGGCACGCATCTCGGTAATCTTCTTGGTGCTCATCGCTCAGCCTCGCTTTTCATGCCAACTCGAGGCACCTCTCCCTTGACCATGAATCTGGTCTGGATGGGTAACTTGTGTGCCGCCAGCCTCATGGCTTCCCTGGCAACATCCTCGGTGACATCACCCATCTCAAATAGAATCCGGTAGGCCTTGACCACCGCCACCCAGTGGTCGGGCGAACCTTTGCCGCCACCCATGTGGGTCTCGGCGGGTTTCTTGGTCACCGGCTTGTCCGGGAAGACCCTTATCCAGACCTTGCCCCCGCGGCGGACGTAGCGGGTCATAGCCCTTCGCGCTGCCTCAATCTGTCTGGCGGTGAGCCGGGCTGGCTCGAGCGCCTGGAGCGCAAAGTCGCCAAAAACCACACTGGTGCCGTCGTGGGCTTTGCCCTTGATGTTCCCTTTCATTACCTTACGGTATTTAACCCGGCTGGGTTGTAGCATCGCTAGCCTCTTTCCCGGTTAAGGTTGACGCCTGGGCGGCGAGAGCCGTAGCTGCGGGGGCTGCCTCGGCTTTAGTCTCTGTGGTGGCAGCGACCACTGCCGGCAGTGGCTGGGAGGTTACCTCAGCCATCTCCGCCAGCTTGGACTCGGGCAGTATATCTCCCTTATAAATCCACACCTTTATCCCGATGCGCCCCATGATGGTGTGTGCCTCGGTAAATCCATAATCAATATCCGCCCTCAGGGTCTGGAGGGGGACTCTTCCCTCGTGCATGAGCTGGCGCCGGGCGATTTCCGCTCCCGCCAGCCTTCCGGCACACCTGACGCGTATCCCCTTGGCACCCGACTGAAGGGTGCGGAACATAGCCTGCTTCATCGCCCGCCGGTAGGCAACCCGGCGCTCAATCTGTTCGGCGATGGCACGCGCTACCAGGTAGGCGTCAAGCTCAGGCTGGTGAATCTCCTGGATGTTGAGCTGAATCTTCCGGTTAAGAAGACCCTCAAGATGCTGTCGCATCTCGTCAACCCGCTGTCCCCCCCGCCCGATGACGACACCGGGACGCGCCGTGTGCACCGTCACCTGCACCTTGTTTGCCTGTCGTTCAATCTCAACGGCGGAGATACCGGCTTCGGGGTACTTCTCCCTGATGCTACGCCTGAGCTTTATGTCCTGCTGTAACAGCTCGGAGTAGTCCCTGTCGGCGTACCACTTCGCCTGCCAGTCACGGATAACGCCGATTCTATAGCCAAAAGGATGAACCTTACGTCCCATTAGCCCTCCTCGCCGGAAACAATAACCGTAATATGGGTATGCCGCTTGAGCAGGGGACTCGTCTGTCCCCTTGAGCGCGGCCGGAACCTCTTCAGTGTTACTCCCTTATCCCCGAACGCCCGGACAATCTTAAGCGCCGAGGGCGAGAGCTGGTAGTTGTTCTCGGCATTGGCTGCCGCCGACTTCACCACCTTGGCGACCGCCTTTGCGGTCGGTGTCGGCGTGAATCTCAGAAGGTTTAATGCCTCCTCCACCCTTTTGCCCCGGATAAGGCGCAGCACCAGATTCACCTTGCGTGGTGAGATACTTATGTTTTTGGCAGTTGCTCTAACTTCCATATCTATATCCTAACCTCTAAGCGCTAGGCTCCGCCTTCGCTGACGCTGGGGTAGCCGCCAGCTGGGACTGTCCTGGCGCAGGAGCCACCGGCTGAGCCGCGGCAACCTTCTCCACCTTGGTGCCATGCCCGCGGAAGATGCGTGTCAGCGCGAACTCACCCAGGCGGTGTCCCACCATCTGCTCCGTGATATAGATGGGTACGTGCCTTCTCCCGTCATGCACCCCGAAGGTAAGTCCGACCATGCTCGGTATAATGGTGCAGGCGCGTGACCAGGTCCGAATCACCGTCTTCTGGCCGGAGCGGATTGCGGCATCTGCTTTCTTGACCAGCTTCGGGTCAACTGCTGGGCCTTTCTTCGTCGACCTTGACATGCTATTTACCTCGCCTGTTGACAATCATGTTATTCGAGACCTTTCTGCGGCGGGTCTTAACTCCCCTGGCCGGTTTGCCCCAGGGTGTTTTGGGCCCGGGAAGCCCGATCGGGCACCGGGCAGAACCGCCACCGTGGGGATGGTCGCGGGGGCTCATGGCGCCGCCACGTACCGTGGGACGGAAACCCATAAAGCGCTTCTTCCCCGCCTTGCCCAGCTTAATGTTCTTGTGCTCGGCGTTACCGAGTTGCCCGATGGTGGCCATGCAGTCACCCGGGACGCGGCGCATCTCACCCGAGGGGAGTCTTATCAGGGCATTGTCCCCTTCCCTGCCCATAAGCTGGGCCGTTGTCCCGGCGCTCCTGACGAGCTGTCCGCCCCGTCCTTTAATAATCTCAATGTTATGAATCATGGTGCCTGAAGGCATGAGCTTCATGGGCATGGTGTTGCCCGGCTTGATTTCGGCACCTTCTCCTGACCTTATGACATCGCCGACTTTAACTGCGTCGGGGGCCAGGATGTAGCGCTTCTCGCCGTCGGCATAGAAGATTAGGGCCAGCCTGGCAGAGCGGCCCGGGTCATACTCAACCGCCGCAACGCGCCCGGGGACGCCTATCTTGTCCCGTTTGAAATCAATGATACGGACAAATCTCCTCGCCCCGCCACCCCGGTGGCGGCAGGTGACAATGCCCCGGTTATTACGCCCGGCCTGTCTTCTGGCGAAGAAAACGAGTGTCTTTTCCGGCTCTTCTTTGGTAATCTCGGCAAAGTCTGGGGCAATCACTCCCCGCCTCGCCGGAGAGGTTGGTCTATAGACTTTTAATCCCATCGAACGTCCCCCCTCTAGACACCCTCGAAGATTTCTATCTTGTTACCGGGTGCCAGGGTTACTATCGCCTTTTTCCCCGGCGGGCCGGCTATCTCCCGCCGCCCGGTGCGACGCCTCTCGCCCTGCACGGTAATCACATTGACCGCAGTGACTCGCACCTTGAAAGCCTTCTGCACCGCCTCTTTAATCTGGGCTTTATTGGCCCCGCTCGCTACCTCAAAAACATACTTACCCTGTGCCTGGAGAGCACTGTTCTTCTCCGTAACCAGCGGTTTCCGCAAAATCTCAAAAAGGTCCATGCCTACTTAAGCCGCCTTCCTGCCCCAGAGGGACTCAATCTTCCTGACTCCCGCCTCGGTCATAAGAAGCTTCTTGCAGGACATTATGTCCAGGACGCTGAGCAGATTGGCCAGAGCCACCCTAATCCCGGGCAGATTTCTCGCCGACTTAATCACGTTCTCTCTGCGCTCTTCGGTCGCAATCAGGGTAGAGCCCTCAATCTTGAGGGCATTCAGGATGCCAACCATCTCCTTGGTCCTGGGAGCAGCGAAGTCAAGAGCCTCCAGAACCAAAAGGTCACCGCTACCCGCCTTGTCCGACAGGGCGCACCTTATCGCCAGCCGGCGCATCTCCCGGGGCATCTCCTGGCGGTAGTCTCTCGGCTTCGGGCCGAAGGTGATACCGCCGTGACGGCGCAGGGGCGAGCGGATGTCACCGGCACGAGATTCACCAGTGTGCTTTTGCCGGTAGAGTTTCCTGCCGCTACCCGCTACCTCGGCACGGGTCTTGGTCGAAGCGGTCCCCTGACGCGAATTAGCCTGCTGTCTCACCACCGCCTGATGCACCACCGCCTCATTGAAAGGCACGGCAAAGACATCGTCACTCACTCTTATTTGCCGGACGACTTCTCCAGCAAGATTGTAGACCGGAATTTCCACGTCTATTTCCCCTTGCCTGATTTCTTAATCACGACTATCCCGTTGGTCGCACCGGGCACCGCGCCCTTGAGGAGAAGGAGGTTTCGCTCCGGGTCGCTGGAGACGACCTCGATGTTTTGTGCCGTAGCCTGACCCGTCCCCATGTGTCCCGCCATGCGCATCCCCGGTGAGACGTGCCCGGGCAGGTTACCGATTGTGCCCGGGGCGCGGGTGCGGTCGGACTGGCCCCGTGTCTTGGGCCCACCGGCGAAGTGATAGCGTTTGACCACGCCGGCAAAACCCTTGCCCTTGGTGGCGCCCACAATATCAACCCGGTCTCCTGCCTTAAAGATGCTGACATCAACCTTGGTCCCCAGGCTGGCGGTCTCTTCCCCGGCGACCCTTATCTCTCTGAGATGACGGAACTCCCCGGACTTGCCCAGGTGACCCTTCTCCGGGGAGCTGAGCCTCTTGGCTTTGCCAAAGCCTAGCTGAACTGCGTCATAGCCGTCTTTAGCCGCCGTCTTCACCTGAATCACGGCGCAGGGGCCAGCCTCGATGGCGGTTACCGCGGCGACATCGCCGTTACTGCGAAAGACCTGGGTCATGCCCAGCTTGCGTCCGATAATGCCCTGAATCATAGTCACTAACCTTTACAGCTTAATATCAATGTTGACTCCTGATGGTAGGCTCAGCGAGGTTAATGCGTCTATCGTCTTGGAGGTCGACTCCACGATGTCAATCAGCCGCATGTGAGTCCGGATTTCAAACTGCTCCTGAGAGTCCTTATCAATAAAGGTGGAGCGGATGACGCTGAACTTCTGGATGTGGGTGGGCAGGGGGATGGGGCCTGAGACCACCGCCCCGGTGCGCTCCACCGCCGCCACAATCTGCTCCGCCGACTGGTCGAGGAGCTTGTGGTCGTAGCCCTTGAGTTTGATGCGAATCTTCTGCTTAGGCATGAACTCCACCTTTTGTCTTTTTTATAATATCCTCGGCTAAAGCCTCGGGTAATCGCTCGTAGCGGGCAAACTCCATGGTGTAGGTGCCACGCCCCTGGGTTATGGAACGGAGAGTGGTGGCGTAGCCGAACGCCTCCGCCAGCGGCACCAGCCCGTGAATCGAGCTTACATCACCACCAGTCACCACGACCTCAATCTGTCCGCGGCGAGCGCTCAGGTCACTGATGACGTCACCCAGAAAGTCCTTGGGCGTTACAATCTCTATCTTCATCATCGGCTCAAGGAGCACCGGACTCGCCTTGGGCGCCCCGTTGCGGAGAGCCAAAGCCCCTGCCATTTTAAAAGCTATATCCGATGAGTCAACCTCGTGGTAGCTACCGTCATAAAGTGACGCCTTGATATCAACCAGAGGATAGCCGGCTAGCACCCCGGACTGCATGGCTTCTTTCAAGCCTGCTTCCACCGGCGCGATAAACTGCCGGGGGATGGTGCCCCCGCGGAGCTTGTCCTCAAAGACAAAGCCCTTACCCGCGGGCAAAGGCGCGAGTTCAACAAGAACATGCCCGTACTGGCCGTGCCCGCCGCTCTGCCGGACAAATCTGCCCTCAGCCTTCACCGTCTGGGTGATGGTCTCACGGTAGGCGACCCTGGGCTTGCCGACCTTGGCCGACACCTTGAAGTCACTGACAAGACGTGAGACGACAACCTCGAGATGGAGCTCTCCCATCCCGGAGATTATGGTCTGTCCCGTCTCCTCATTATAGTTCACCTTGAAGGTCGGGTCTTCCTCCGCCAGCCGCCGGAGTGCCTCAACCAGCCGGTCCTGGTCATCACGGCTTTTAGGCTCAATGGCGATGGAGACCACCGGGTCGGGGAAGCTGATGGCTTCAAGGAGGAGGGGTGAGTCCTGCTGACAGAGGGTATCGCCGGTAAAGGTGTTCTTGAGCCCGAGTGTGGCGATAATGTCGCCGGTTTCGACGCGGGCTATCTCCTCGCGGTGGTTGGCGTGCATGCGGAGAAGACGCCCGATGCGCTCTTTCTGGTCGCGGGCGACGTTATAGACCGGTGAACCAACTTCAACCGAACCCGAATAAACTCTGAGGTAGACCAGCCTGCCCACGAAGGGGTCAGAGACCACCTTGAAGGCGAGAGCAGTGAAAGGCTCATCGTCGCTAGTTTGGCGGCTTACTTCGGAACCGGTCTCGGGATTGACCCCCTTGACCGGGGGCATGTCCACCGGTGAGGGGAGGTAGTTGATAATAGCGTCCATAAGGTGCTCCATCCCGATATTGCGAAAGGAAGCCCCGCAGAGAATAGGCACGGCTTGGTTAGCCAGTGTCACCCGCCTCAGGGCGGCTTTGAGCGTGGCAGGGGGGATAGCCGCCTCAGCGAAATAGGCGGTCATTATCTCATCGTCTTCTTCAGCCAGCCGCTCAACCAGTTTCTTACGGTATTCGGCGACGCTCGTTTTCTCCTCTTCCGGGATAGGAATCTCTTCTGGCGCCACTCCCGGTTCTCCCGAGAAGGTCCAGGCTTTGTTTTCAACCAGGTCAATGATGCCCTTGAAAGTCTCCTCGCTACCGAGGGGGATATAGACCGGCAGGGCTTTCGCCTTGAGCCTGTCTTCAATCATGGCGAGGGTCTTGGAGTAGCTGGAGCCGGGTCTATCCAGCTTGTTGATGAAGCAGATGCGGGGCACCTGATAGCGGACTGCCTGCCGCCAGACAGTCTCTGACTGGGCTTCGACCCCGGAAACGGCGTCAAAGACCACCACCCCGCCGTCCAGGACCCTGAGACTCCGCTCCACCTCGGCGGTGAAGTCAACATGTCCCGGTGTATCAATAATATTGATGCGGTGCTCCTGCCAGTAGCAGGTGGTAGCCGCCGCCTTGATGGTGATACCGCGCGCCCTCTCCTGCTCCATGAAGTTCATGATGGAGGTGCCCTCGTCCACGTCACCAATCTTATAGGTGCGCCCGGTGTAGAAAAGTATCCTCTCCGTGGTCGTGGTCTTACCGGCGTGGATGTGCGCGATGATGCCAATGTTGCGCACCATCTCCAGCGGGAAACGGCCCAAGCCATTACCAGTCGCCATCTGTTTTTTCTCAACAAGATTCAGGTTATTAATCGTAATCCCCTACCACCTGAAATGGGCAAAGGCGCGGTTTGCCTCCGCCATCTTATGTGTCTCTTCGCGGCGCTTGACCGCAGCGCCTTCCCCCTTGGCGGCACCCGAAAGCTCTGCCGCCAGCTTCTCGACCATTGATTTTCCCGGTCTCTCCCGGGCGGCTCTTATCACCCAGCGCATGGCGAGGGTCATGGAGCGGTCGGGTTTAATCTCTACGGGCACCTGATAGGTGGCGCCACCCACACGGCGGGGTTTAACCTCAAGCACCGGTGCCGCATTCCGGAGCGCCTGCTCCAGCACACCCACCGCCGCCTTGGACTCCTGCTGTTCCACCAGCTCCATTGCTGAGTAGACGATATCCTCAGCCAGGCTTTTCTTGCCCCCCCTCATCATCTTATTGATGAATCTGGTGACAGTAGCGCTCTGGTACTTGGCGTCGGCTACGGTCTCTCTACCGGTTACCCTTGCTCTCCTGGGCATCTATAACCCCCTAGGCAGTGGCACCCTCAGCGGTGGCTTTCGCCCGCTTGGTGCCATATTTACTGCGCCCCTGTTTACGGCTACCCACCCCACTGGCGTCCAGTGCTCCGCGGATTATATGGTAGCGCACCCCGGGCAAATCAGGCACGCGCCCACCCCGGATGAGCACCACCGAGTGTTCCTGAAGCTCATGCCCTTCACCGGGGATATAGGCGGTCACCTCCATACCGTTGGAGAGACGCACCCTGGCTATCTTGCGCAAGCCCGAGTTTGGCTTCTTGGGCGTCATTGTCCTCACCTGAAGGCAGACACCCCGCTTCTGGGGTGAGCCTTTGACGGG
The DNA here is from genome assembly GCA_043800335.1 of Chloroflexota bacterium. Classification (GTDB taxonomy): domain Bacteria; phylum Chloroflexota; class Dehalococcoidia; order Dehalococcoidales; family JAZDNC01; genus JAZDNC01. The sequence goes on along the minus strand of JAZDNC010000049.1, from coordinate 12,454 downwards.
CTCCTGCCGACCCTTCAAGGCGTTAAAGATGTAATGCAGAGCCGGCGACTTGGTCCTTCTGGTGATGTCCCTGCGCCCTTTACGCACGAGTTGATTAATTGTGGGCACGCTACCTCCTGCGGACACAATTTTAATGGATGAGTTGATGCTCATCCATTAAGCCATTATACAAAACTAAAGCTAAAACTTCAATCTGTAGTTGGCTTTTGACTTGCCCCGAATCCAGTGCTAAATGACGAATTAAAAGGTTAGCACAAACGCAATTCACTGTCAACACCGATACCGCACATCCAAGCCTGCTGGCTGAACTTGCATTGTCATTGCGAGCTTAGCAAGCGAGCCCCCTTCTCAGATATTTTCCGCCACAGACAGACTTCCGTCCAGTTCTGGGACTGGGCGTTGTCTTGAATTAACCAATTGGTATATAATGTTTGTTTATTGAGTAAGGTGAGGTGGGAATGCCAATTTACGAATATGAATGCCTCTGCTGCGGCGTTCATTTTGAGCTGAAGCAGGGCTTTACGGAATCCCCGGCTAACGCCTGCCCCCACTGCCAGGGGAAAGTCCGAAGGGTCTTTCAGCCGGCTCCGGTCATTTTTAAGGGAAGCGGTTTCTATGTCACCGACCACCGTCCCCGAGATATTGAGGATAGCAAGAAGAGCCCGCCAGTGAGCACCGAGAAGACTCCTCAGGACAAGGCAAAGTGAAGGTTCTCTTGCAGCGGGTAAGCCAAGCGTCGGTCAGGGTTGATGGCGGGGTGGTGGGCAGCATCGGGCGGGGGCTCGTGGTGCTGGTTGGAGTTGCCGGTAGCGATACCGAAGAGGATGCGAGATACCTGGCTCAGAAGACCGCAGAGCTTCGCATCTTTCCCGATGCGGCGGGCAAGTTCAATCTCTCGGCCCTGGATGTTAAGGGCGAGCTTCTCCTGGTGAGCCAGTTCACTCTTCTTGCCGATGCCAGAAAGGGGAGACGCCCCAGCTTCCCCGATGCCGCCCCTCCGGAAGAAGCACAGAGGCTCTTTAATGAGTTCGTCACTGCAATAGCGACTACCGGACTCAGGGTAGCGACCGGGCGTTTTCAAGTCCTCATGGATGTTGAAATACATAACGATGGCCCGGTGACCATCATGCTTGATAGCAAAGAGAAAGCTAAGAACGCTAAAATAGAGGCTCCAGAACGATGATTCAGGAAATCATGCCCGGTCTTTATCAGATTCAGGTTCCCTTCTCGAGCAGTCCGCTACGCAACATAAATATTTACATCGTCAAAAACGGCACGAGAGCCCTCATGGTGGATACCGGCATAAATCTGGACGAGTGCCGCGACAACGTGCTCGCCGGACTCAAATCACTGGGGGTTGACCTGAGCCAAACTGACTTCTTTATCACCCACATGCACCCCGACCACACTGGTCTCCTGCCTAAACTGGTTACACAGAATTCAGTCGTCTACTTCAGCCGGGCTGATTTCGATTTACTGAACCGCAACCTCGACGTCGCCCAGAGCTGGGAGAGACGGGTGAGCGCCGGCGCCCGCAACGGCTTTCCTGGCGACGAGCTACGCACCGTTAATAACCACCCTATTTTTGGTCTGTGGGAGCGAACCAACCACAGCTTCCAGTTCCTCAAGCAGGGTGATGTGATTGACTTTGGCGACTACCACTTTCTCGCTATTGAGACGCCGGGGCACACCAAGGGGCATATGTGCCTCTACGAGCCAGAAAGGAAGCTTTTTCTCTCCGGCGACCACATATTGGCAGATATCTCACCCAATGTCTCCTCCTGGTCTGCCGAGGATAACCCTCTGGCTGATTATCTCGCCAGCCTGGATAAGGTCTCCAGACTCGATGTGTCGCTGGTTCTCCCCGGACACCGCAACGTCTTCACCAACATGAGGGAGCGCATCGGGGAGCTTAAGCGCCATCATGAGGTCAGGGCTGGCGAAGCCTTCTCTATCCTGGGAAGAGGCAGACAGACCGCCTATCAGGTGGCTTCTCAAATGACCTGGGACCTCAGGTACGATACCTGGGAAGCAGTGCCGGTCTGGCAGAAGATGTTCGCCACCGGCGAGACTATCGCCCACCTGAAGTATCTTGAGTCTGAGGGCAAAGTAAAGCAGGAGATAGGCGAGAGGGAGATAACCTACTCAGTCAAAGAGCTTTAGCCGGTGCTTTGGTAGCGTTTAGCGAGGCTAGCGTGAACCGTGCGATTACCCTCTGGAAATCAATGGCTATTGTCTTCATCAATAGCTTCTGCGTCATGGTGATAGAGCTCATCGCCTCGAGAATCCTTGCGCCTTACATCGGTGTCTCGCTCTACACCTGGACCAGCATCATCGGGGTAATCCTGGCAGGGATAGCGCTGGGTAACTACCTGGGCGGCAAGCTCGCCGACAGATATCCCTACCCCCTGGCTCTGGTCATCATAATGTTAGCCGGAAGCTGGGCGACCATAGCTATCGTGCCCGCCCTCGGCTTTGTTATCGCCAGGGGCTGGTTCAACGGCCTACCCTTGATGGCGAATTTCATTCTGAAGACCTCACTTATCTTTCTTCTGCCCGCCGTTATCCTCAGCATGGTGTCGCCCCTTGTCATCAAGCTGGCTCTGGCGGAAATCGGTCAGACCGGAAGCATCGTGGGGTCGGTGTACGCCTGCTCTACCGTCGGCTCCATCCTCGGCACCTTTATGACCGGCTTCTACTTCATCCTCTGGTTCGGCACCCGAATGACGGTCAGGCTGGTGGCGGTTGCCTTACTCCTGACTGCCGTGCTTGCCTGGTTTCTTTTCAAGATTCCGGACCGGTGGCGCCTCTCCTTGAGAAATATCGTGATATGGGCGGCGGTTGTCTTAGCCATTTTTACCGCCATCTTCTCTCCATTAAAAGCGGGTAGTACTGCGAGTCATACGAGGGAGTCCAACTACTACACCATCGGCGTCTGGGATGAGGCGGGAGGGATCAAGGTGCTTGCTCTGGACTGTCTGGTTCACAGCTACGTGTTGCCCGACGACCCGACTAGGCTCCAGTACGAATATCTCAAAATCTTCACCGAAATTGTAAGCTACACCGCCGGAGAAAATCGCGTCCCCCGACTTCTCCATCTCGGCGGCGGGGGGTACTCCTTCCCCCGCTTCATGGAGACAGTTTACCCCGGGAGCATTAACGATGTCGCCGAGATTGACCCGCTGGTGACAGAGGTCGCCCACGCTGAGCTGGGACTCCCACTTGACACGAGCGTCAGAACCTACAATGAGGATGCCCGGCTATTCCTGATTGAGCGTGAGGGAGGGTATAAGTATAACTATATAATCGGTGACGTCTTCAACGACCTGGCTACCCCTTACCATCTGACCACTCTGGAGTTTGACCGTCTGGTCAAGGCAACCCTGGAGGATAACGGCATCTATCTGGTCAACATCGTTGACAACTATAGCGAAGGCAGGTACATGCCCTCTTTCGTGAAGACACTGGAACAGGTCTTCCGGCACGTCTATCTCTTTGGCACCAGCCGTAACTGGGATGGCGTCGGCAGGACTACATTTGTCATCGCCGCCACCGACCGCGCCATTGACCTCGCCGACCTGAGACAGTTTGCGAGTAGCGGGGGGGAAATTGCCTATGCCTACCCCCACGATGAGGCGAAGCTGGAGGACTACCTTAAAGCCAGGGAAGCCCTCATCTTAACCGACGACTACGCCCCGACCGACATCCTTATGGCTTATCTCTTTAAAAGCAAAATTAAGTAAGTCGCTGGGGTCAGTCCTTCCGCTTCATCACGATGCTTGACCGCGTCATCCTGAGCTGTGCCACGGACTCCACCCTGACGACAACGCTTTCCTCGCTGGTTGAGTCCACCACGCCGTAGATGCCGCCGGCGGTGATGACCTTATCACCCCTCTTGAGGTCGCCCTGCATCCTCACCAGCTCTTTCTGACGCCGGCGCTGGGGACGGATGGTGAGGAAATAAAGGGCGGCAAAAACAACGAGCATGGTGACCAGAAAAGTCCAGTCAAAGCCACCGGGTGTGGTACCCGTAGCCGGAGCACAGCCCGCCAGGAGAAGAACCCCCAGTAAGCACACCGCCAACCCTGAAACCGGAAACCTGCCTTTAAGCAACTTAGCCTCCTTCGTTCAACTCTGATTCAACTTTCACGCCCGAGAGCGACCAGGGACTGGTGCGGGTAACTCTGATGTCTAAGAGATGCCCGATATCCCTGGATTCGCCCTTAAAGAACACCAGTTTATCACTTCCCGTCCTGCCGTAAAAGAGGTTGCCCTTCCTGCCCTCCACCAGCACCGGAAGGGTCTTACCCATCAAGCCGGCGTTGAGCTCAGTAGCGATACGCTCCTCCAGCATCTCAATCTGGCTCAATCTGGCTTTTTTCACTTGCGGCGGGACGTCATCCGCCATCTCCCTTGCCGCTAGAGTCCCTGGGCGCGGCGAGTAGGCGGCGACATGTATCTGGTCAAACTTTATCTCGGTGAGAGCTTTAACCGTCTCAGCAAAGTCCGCCTCGCTCTCGCCGGGGAAGCCGACGATGACATCTGTGGAAAGGGCGATACCGGGCATATAGCTTCTGATGTGCCCAACCAGCTGACGGTATTCCTGAGCCGTATAGCCCCGCCCCATCGCTTTCAGGATGCGGTCGCTCCCCGACTGGATGGGGAGGCTGAGCTGTTTACAGACCTTATCCAGATGGCTCATGGTCTGAGTCAAACGCAGGCTTATGTAGCTGGGATGGCTGGTGAGGAAGCGGACTCTGAGCAAGCCTTCGACCCTGCTTACCTCGGTGAGAAGGTCAGCCAGTTCCGGCTTTCCGGCGAGGTCGTGCCCGTAGGCGTCAACATTCTGCCCCAGCAGGATGGCCTCTCTCGTCCCCCGTCTGACCAGCTCTTTCACCTCACCGACGATTTCTTCAGGGGGACGGCTGCGCTCACACCCCCGGCGGTAAGGGACGATGCAGTAGCTACAGAAGTTGTTACAGCCGTGGATGATGGGCACATAGCTTGAGACGGGGGGGCTTTCGGGTAAAGATTCCTCCTTAGTGACTCGCTTGAGCCAGTCCGGGTAGTCCCCCGGCTTGAGGAAGTAATCCACGTGGGGGAACCTCTTTTTCAGGTCGCCGGTGTTGTCGTCAACCATACAGCCGGTGAGGGCGATAACCGCCCCCGGGTTACGCTTCTTCAGGGACCTGAGGGCGTGGAGCTTGTTGACCGCCTTATTCTCGGCGCTCTCCCGGACGACACACGTGTTCAGGATAACCAAATCGGCTTCATCGGCAGAGGTAACGGCTTCGTAGCCGAGCTTTGAGAGGGCGGAAGCCAGATGCTCCGACTCAGACTCGTTCATCTGACAGCCGATTGTCCAGATATAGTAGCGGGACATACTCTCCTACAAAAACGCCCCCTTCCGGGGGCGGATTTAGAGTGGCGGAGGGAGCGGGATTTGAACCCACGACACCGTTTTTATCCGGTGTAAGCGCTTAGCAGGCGCCCGCACTAGACCACTATGCGATCCCTCCGTGCCCTTAATATAACACAGTCAGAACTTTCTGCTCAAGAAGGAGAGGCGAGTGCGAGTATCGTTCAGAGCGAGGCAATAGGCGTCTGAACTTTTGCTCTGTGAATGTTGTATTGAAAGGTTGTATTGAAAGATTGAAAGACGAAAGGAAATGGATACTAGGCAAAGACCTTGATGCGATTTTGCTCCAATAATCTAATAATCTTAGCTTGCTCGGGGAGGTCTTCCGGATTGACGCCTTTCTTGACACAGAGCAGCTCAATCCCAATTGGCGTACCATCAGCCGCATAGTCTATATGTCTGGAGTCATCAAGGTCTTTACCGTAAGCGTATGGCTTATCGCTTAGGTATATGTATACAGCATCAGCCTGCGCGTCGTATTTAATTCTCACTTCATCCTCCCTGCTCTATTGCCGTGATTACAAGTTTGGTTTGCTCATTGATTACAACCCGTATTCTCCGTCCGGTGGGAAACGTTTTGATATAGTTTCTGCAATCGTAGTCATCATCAGATGGATAACTCTGGTCAGGGTTCTCAACACAAGCCTCTACTTCCTGTTGAGATATACCTCGCTCCTTCATTCGCTCCTTGGCGTGCTCGGAGTACTGTAACATTTAGTTATATGATTATACTACAATTGGCATTTAAACCCACGACACCGTTTTTATCCGGTGTAAGCGCTTAGCAGGCGCCCGCACTAGACCACTATGCGATCCCTCCGTGTCCTTAATATAACACAAGAAAAAGCAATTGCTCAAGAAGTGTGATTAGATTTGTTAGTAGAACTTCAACACTCATTGCGAGCGAAGCGAAGCAATCTGACAAGTAAGGGCTAATACGTCCACCAGTCAAATTCTGTTGGGCCATAAATTAAGGCGTCTTGTATAGTCTCGAAAGTGCGGTCGTACCTAAAATAGTTATTGAAATAGGGATTATCCCAGTAAACAACTGACAGTTGGGTTGCCTCAACAGGCATATATGCATTGGGCTCAGTTTCGACAAGTAGCCAAGCGTGTCCTGTCGCAGAGCCGTCAGGTGAATTTCCAACAGCGATTAAGGTATGAAAGCCGAAATTCTCAAGCGAATGCTCAAGACAGGCGCTCATCTCACTGCAATCAAACACGTTCGCTTGATATTCTTTCAACCAATACAAATAATCCATCAGCAAGCCCAGAGTATCAAGGCTATATTGCTGCTGTTGTGCCTTAATGTAGTAGAAGAAAAATCTGTTATCTTCAGCTGCTTTGGTCAATGAAGCACGTTCCGATTCAAACTGTCGCTGTGCCTGTAACAAATCCACTCTTGCTTGGGATAATTCCTTCCTTGTTTGGGTTAGCTCGGTCTCTGTCTGAGCCAATTTAGCCTCGGATTGCGTAAGTTTGCCCTCTGTTTGTTCCAGTTGAGATGCTATCTCACCCAGCATCGTTGTCGTGTTATTCAAACTAACTTTGAGATTTCTGATTTCTGAAAAAGAACTGACTAGAAAAGAGCTAGCTGTAATCAGGAATAAGATTATCATACCGATGGCTATATTTTTGCCCATGGTATCCTCCTGAATTCTGGTGGTCATAGTCTATCACTTTTTCAGCTTCTTATCTCTTTATGCTATCATCTTAAATATGGAAATCAACATCCTGATTGATGAAGAGTTTGCCGATAAGCTTGACTCAACCTGGCTTGAGGCTGTCGCCACCAGCGCCCTCATGCTGGAGAAAGCCCCCGAAAACTCGGAGCTTGGACTCCTTATTACCACACAGGAACATATCCGTGAGCTTAATAAAGAGTACCTGGGTGAAGACGCCCCCACCGATGTCCTCTCCTTCGCCATGAGACCCGGCGAGCCGGTGGTGAGTGGCAAGGAGCGTAAGAAGGGGGAAGAGCCGGTCTTCATCTTTGCCCCCGACGGCGTGAAACACCTGGGGGAGGTCATCATCTCCTACCCGCAGGCAGAAATTCAAGCACGGGAACACGGGCATTCGGTCAAGCGGGAGCTAGCCATTCTCCTCATTCACGGGGTGCTCCATATCCTTGGCTACGACCACGGCGAGAGCGAGGCAGAGCAAAAGATGCGCTTAAGAGAAAAAGCTATTATTGAGTCTATGGGGAGTGAAGCCGAATGAGACTACTTGCCCTGAACGGCAGTCCCAGGCGCGGCGGTAACACCGAAATCCTCCTTAATGAGGCCTTGAGGGGCGCCGAGAGCCAGAAGGCGGAGACCCACCTCATCGTCCTGAATGACCTTAAAATCAGCCCTTGCCAGCACTGCGATGCCTGTCTGAAAGAGGGCAGGTGCCGTATCCAGGACGACATGCAGATGGTTTACAGCGAGCTGGAGAAGGCAGACCGGGTAGTTCTGGGTTCACCGCTACACTTCATGGGGCTTACCGCCCAGATGAAGCTCATGATTGACCGCTGTCAGGCGCTGTGGAGCCGTAAATACCAGCTTAAAGTCCCGCCTTTAGGTGACCGGAAGGAGAGAAAGGGACTTTTCGTCGCCGTGAGCGGGAGGGGCGGCACCAGCACTTCTCTCTTTGAGTCGGCTCTGGTCACGGTCAAGACCCTATACCTCACGCTTGACATTAAATACACCGGGGCACTCCTCTTTCCCGGGGTGGATGAGAAGGGGGCAATCAAGAACGTGCCTGGTGCGCTCGCACAGGCTTTCAGGGCAGGCAAGGACTTCGTTTCCTGAAGACTAATGACTGTCATTCCCGTGTAAGCGGGAATCTAAAGCTTGGACCATACGCCAATAGTTTCCTCAATCTTCTGGATTATCGGGTCAAGCCCGATAATGACAAATGCTAGACTCTAGCCACCCCGATTAGCTCTTTGATGTCTCCCACGCCCTCTTTAGCGCAGAACTCTTCAATCCCCAGCAGAACATCGAGCGCTGCCTGTGGATTTCTGAAGCTGGCGGAGCCGACCTGGAGGGCGCTCGCCCCCGCCATGATGAACTCAATAGCGTCACCAGCGCTCACAATACCCCCGACGCCGACGACGGGGACTTTGACCGCTTTTGCCACCTCGTAGACCATGTAGAGAGCGACGGGCTTGATTGCCGGACCGGAAAGACCCCCGGTGACGTTGCCAAGTAGAGGTTTGCGCTTCTTAATGTCAATCGCCATGCCCTTAAGGGTATTGATGAGAGAGATGGCGTCCGCCCCGGCATCGGCAACGGCTCTGGCTACCTCAGCGATGTCGGTGGTGTTGGGAGTAAGTTTTACGATGACCGGAAGCGAGGTCGCCTTCTTCACTGCGCTGGTGACCTCACCCGCCGGCGCGCAGTAGGCACCGAAGGCGGCACCGCCCGTGGCGACATTGGGACAGCTGATATTCACCTCAAGCCCCGCAACGCCGGGAACACCGTCGAGGCGTCTCGCCAATTCGGCATAGTCTCCGGTACTGTCAGCAGCGATATTCACAATGACCGGCACCCGCCACTTCGCCCAGACGGGGGCTTTCTCTTTGATAAGGTGCTCTACTCCGTCATTTTGTAGACCAATGGCATTCAGCATCCCCGAGGCAGTCTCGGCAATCCGGGGCTGGGGGTTGCCCCGGGTCGGCTTCAGGGTGGTCGCCTTACAGACAATCGCCCCCAGACGCTGGATATCAAAGAATTCGCTAAATTCTATGCCGTAGCCGAAGGTGCCCGAGGCGGTCATGACCGGGTTTTTAAGCACCAGCCCGCTTCGGTGTCTGGGGGCAAGCTGTATTTCCAGATTTGCCGTCATCTCTCAAAAGGAAATTTGGTGATAGTCCCGGCATTATTGAAAAAGAATTTCTCGCCGAACGCTTGAGAGAGGGCTACCGCCGCTGGCATCCCGGTACAGTGGGAGACCCCGATTTTCTCCAGCCCCAGCTCTATGAAGACGGCAATTGTCTTTTTTATCCTCTCCGGAGAGGTGCGAATAAGGTGCGTCCCCCCAATTACCATCTTTACCTTTTTGACACCAGTAACCTTCTGTGCTTGATAGATGGTGTTGACGATGCCGCGGTGGGCACAGCCTGAGACAACAATGAGTCCATCTTCGGTGGTAATAACAATCGCCAGGTCATCCATGAGCTTATCCGGCTCAAGACCACGCTCTGTCCTGACAAAAAGCCTGGCGTCAATCTGCTCGAAATCAGTGACCATCGGGACTTCACCGGTGGTCATAATATGCGGAGTCAACTTCACCGGCTCTCTTGATATGTTGAAGCGTGCCCCCAGGTTCTCCAGCTCCTCGCGGACGAAAGAAACACCGGAGTAGCGGTCACCTTCCTCTGGATGGCGCCCGTATTTGGGTTGCCATATATCAGGGTGGGCAACAACTTCTATCTCCTTCTTTTTTATCAGGTGGAGAAGCTCTCTCAATCCGCCGGTGTGGTCGCGGTGGGCGTGACTCAGCACAATCTTGTCGATTTTCTTGAGGTCAACGCCCAGTACCTGGGCATTGTGGCAAACGGAGGTGGTTGCTCCTGTATCAAGGAGGATATTGCCCTCTTCGCTCTCAATCAGAATTGAAAGACCCCACTCGGCGATGAGGTCATTCCGGCTTGCCGTATTCTCATTGAGGGTAACAAAGCGAAGGTTCATGTGTTATATACTACTCCTTTCGACTTTGGTGTGCTAGGAACAAAAAATAAGGGGAAGACAATATCGCTCAGACAGCAGGGGAGCCAGACTGCCAGGAACAAAAAGATAAAAACAAGGGGCAGTAAGGAGAGCCAGTTGGCAAGACCGAAGGCGGTGAAGTAGAAGAGTGATGCCCAGGTGCTGAGGAAGACATGTCCGGCGTGGGGAATTTTGGTTAGCGGCTTCAGATAGCCAATAGCGATGCCAATTAGCGCCATAAGATTCACTATCTGCCACTTGGCGATGCCAAAAACAGGCATGATGCCGGCATCAATGAAAGGGAGCTCAAACTCCATCTGCGCCCTGAGCAGACTGCCTCCCAGATAGGGGATGATGACATCGCTCAGGGTTGCCGGGATAACGGTGCCCAGATAGCCGATAAGTATTGTCTGCCACCATCTGCCGCTACCGTATTTCCGGTACATGGCGGTAGTCACCAGAGAACTGAGAAGGACGTGAAGGGGATGAGAGAAATAGAAAAGAGTTTCTGAAATCGGCTGGGGGGTATGAGTTAGCATGATTATGACCAGAATGATAATCCCGCTTAGAGCACCCAGAGCAGTAAAGGGGATGTGCTCTCTCAGCTCGTAGAGGATACGCCTAGCCACTGCTTTCTCCGACAGGTTTACCGAGACAGCTGGCGCACTTCCCTGAGAACTCTAGCAGGTGGCTCTCTACCTTGAAGCCCGTCTTCCGGGTAATCCTTGCCTCAAGAGCGCTCAGGTTACAGCCGGTAAAGTCTATAACCCTGCCGCAGTCGGCGCAGACCAGATGATGGTGGTGGCGAGCTTCGGGTCTCAGGAGATAGCTATGGCAGTCACCTTCGCTGTGCACCTGGCAGATAAAGCCAAGTCCCATGAGGAGCTCCAGCGTGCGGTAGACGGTGACCAGTGATATGCCTGGGTTTATCTTTCTCGCCCGCTCAAACAGCTCAGCCGGGGTAAGGTGCTCGTGGCTGGCTGTGATTAGACCAATAAGCAAACGGCGTCCGGGGGTAAGTTTGAAGCCGTTCTGCCTGAGGGCACTGACCAGCCTTTTCTCACTGGCGAGCATTCTATCTCCCAAATGAAAACGATTTTCGTTTATCATAGCTAATATCCCGCCCGATGTCAATGGGTAAAAGTTGATGTCATTGCGAGGGCTTCAGCCCGTGGCAATCTCATTTAATTCACTCACCTCCTTGTCATTGTCGGGTTCACTTCGTGGTTCACTCTGACGACTAATCGGAACGAGTGACCTCAGTGGAACCACCCTGAAGGTCCTCCCTGAAGGGCTTGACCCGTGAGTCCACACCCCTCTTCCCCTCTGGATTCCTGCTTCCGCAGGAATGACACTGGCGGATTGCCACATCGCGAAGTTTACCCTGAGCGAAGCGTCAGGGCTTCTCGCAATGACCCAACCAAAACCATTCCGGTTATGGTCAAAGGGAGTGGTTTGGGCTATGATATTTAAGAGGGGGTGTTCAGATGAAAGAGCAGGTTATTGCCGAAGTGTCGGTGGTGCCCATCGGCACGGAGACTCCGGACGTGTCAAAGTACGTCGCCCGCTGTCTCACCATTCTGAAGGAAGCCAAGGACATCACCTTTCACGTCACGGCGATGTCAACCATTATCCAGGGGCCACTGGTGCGGGTGCTTGCCCTCTACCAGGTGATGCACGAGGTGCCCTTTGAGATGGGCTCAAAGCGGGTACTCACCATGCTCAAGATAGATGACCGGCGCGACAAGCTCGCCACCATCGAGAGCAAGGTCAAGGCGGTAAGCTAAAGCAACCTCAACACGCTTTTCGAAGCCTGCGGAAATTTGACTTATTTTCCCGCCTTAGCCTATACTACTAAGGTTGACGCGGGGTGGAGCAGTGGCAGCTCGTCGGGCTCATAACCCGAAGGTCGTTGGTTCGAGTCCAACCCCCGCTACCAATATTTGAAGCTAAAGAGCCCCCAAATCTTTAACAGAGTCCGGGGGCTTTTTCATTTTTGCTAATAATTTGCTAATAATGGTTTTCAACCGCTACCTTTTCACGCATGGGTAACACCATCTTGTCAAAGCCTGCGGCGGCAGCTTCTTGAAGTCCAGGGGCTACGTGGCTATAGGTATCAAGGGTTATCTGTATGCTGGCGTGGCCTAGCCTCTCTTGGACTATTTTCGGGTGTACTCCCTGTTTTAGCATTAGAGAGGCGTGAGTATGCCGGGCGTCATGCAAGCGGATTCCATTAAAGCCAGTACGTCTCACCAGCTTAATCCAGGCATGGGTAACAGTATCCGGTAGAAGTGGCTTACCTTCAAGGTCACTGAAAATCAAATCATCATCCTTCAGCGCT
>JAZDNC010000028.1:0-28409 GCA_043800335.1 Chloroflexota bacterium | reverse complement strand
ACACTACTTGAATATATTGGGGAAATCATTTGAGCAGATGTTTTATGCGCTGAAAGATGATGCTTGGCTATCCCTTGTCTTTCACCACAAGGAAACCAACCTGTGGTATTCCATTCGTGATATGCTTCGCTACATTGGATTTACCTATGTCAACACGGTAGCACAGCCATTATCTAAGCAGACTTTCCACAAAGTCAAAAACCCCCTAAGAGTCCTAGGGGAAAGTCTGATAGTTAACTTTCAAAAGAGTAGTACACGTAAGATTATAGAGCCTATTCCTTTGCCTCTGGCCAATGTCATTAAGAACGCCGCCGAGAGAGCCATTGTAGAGGGCGGTGGGGCTACGACTGAAGAAGTTATGAGAGCAGTCGTCCCAGAGCTTTTTGACGCTGGACTTATGGTTGACGCCGCCTCTAAGAGTATGGGTGATATTCTCGCCATGCTTGAGCAAGACTTTGAAACCGGTGAAGATAACCTGTGGCACTTAAAAACAGGGCATAGGATTGGCTACTTTATTCCGCCCAGAGTGCGCATACGTTATTACGTCATAAACTATCTACGAAGAGTTAAGAAGGCGGACTTTGATAAAATCGTGACTACCATACTTCCCTTGCTGGTGAACGGGCATCAGCCCAGCAAAGAAGATATTGCTGATGTGCTAAAAGAAGTGGCTGTTTCTCTTGACGGTGTTAACTGGCAGTTGAAAGACCCGAACTCTATTGGGACGCAGTTCGCTTTGCCTCTTGGTATTGGTGAGGGAGATGAGGAATATTCCTCAGAAATTCCTGCCAGCACCACGCATAACCAACAGATATACCGGCTGGCGTTACTCGGCAAGAAAGCCGGGTTCGTGCCTTACATTGGTAAGCAAGAGAGAAATGACCCCATGTTTGCCAGCCTTAACTCGCTGACTTCTCTCAACATAAAGGCTCAGCCTACTGAGCAAAAGCGAATTGAGCAGATTGATGTTATCTGGGCAAACGCAGAAGCAAAGCCAGTCTGGGCTTTTGAGATAGAAGAGCACACGTCTGTTCTGAGCGCTCTTGAACGTTTTGTTGCCCTTCTGTCAGTTGCGCCTGAACTTGGCAGGGAAAGACGCTTGACTATCGTGGCTCCGAAGTCACGCAGGAGGAAGGTTGAGCAGGAATTAACGGGCTCTTCCTACATCGGGCATCCTCAGTATTTAGATAACAAAATCAGCTATTTTTACTACGATGACCTTGAGGCAGCGTTTAAGAGACTCGTAAAGAAACGGACACTTGCTCTTGATGACCTCAAGCCTTTTTACAAAATCCCTTCTGCAATAAAGAGAAATTAGTTTGGACATCTTTGACCATAGACTTAAAGAGGTCATGAGCAAGGAGGCGCCGCTTGCCGCCCGGATGCGCCCGCGCAACTTTGATGAGTTCGTGGGGCAGGAGGAACTGGTCGGGGAGGGACACGCCCTGCGCAAGCTCATCGAGAGTGGTCAGCTTCCCTCCATCGTCCTCTGGGGTCCGCCGGGCTCGGGCAAGACCACTTTAGCCTTTATCATCGCCAGCATCACCTCGTCCTACTTCGCCTCGGTGAGTGCCGTCTCCGCCGGAGTCGCCGATTTGCGCCGTATCATTGAAGAGGCGAAGGAGCGCAGAAGGCTTCATAACCAGAAGACCATACTCTTTATTGACGAAATCCACCGCTTCAACAAAGCCCAGCAGGACACCATCCTGCCCTACGTCGAGGACGGCACGGTGACCTTCATTGGCGCCACCACCGAGAACCCGTCCTTCGAGGTAATCTCTCCGCTACTTTCCCGCGCCCGCGTCTTTGTCCTCGCTCCTTTGGGCGAGAGGGAGCTACGCGACATCGTGGCGCGGGCAATCAGGGACGGGGAGAGGGGACTGGGGGAGTATAAGGTTGAGCTGGAGAAAGAGGCTTTTGACTACCTCATCATGACGTCAAACTCGGACGCCCGTATCGCCCTGAACACGCTGGAGATGGCGACCTTCTCCACTACGCCGGATAAAGAAGGCAGAAGGAATATAACCCTTGCCACCATTGAGGATGTCATCCAGCACCGCTCCCACCTCTACGAGAGGGTAGGGGAACAGCACTACGACATCATCTCTGCTTTACATAAAACCATGCGGGGCTCTGACCCTGATGCAGCGCTCTACTGGCTGGCAAGGATGATTGAAGCCGGGGAAGACCCCCTATACGTGGCGAGGCGGCTGGTGCGCTTCGCTTCGGAAGATATAGGCATGGCTGACCCGCAGGCACTCGTTATCGCCGTTGCCGCCCAGCAGGCGGCGCACTTCATCGGTATGCCCGAAGGCAATCTGGCTCTGGCCCAGGCGGTGGTCTATCTGGCAACCGCCCCTAAGAGCAACTCGCTTTATACGGCTTATTCGGCGGTTCAGGAAGAGGTCAAGAAGGGGCGCAATGAGCCGGTGCCCTTACACCTGAGAAACCCGGTGACAGGGCTGATGCGAGCCGTCGGCTACGGCAAGGGCTACAAGTACGCCCACGACTACCCGGGGCACTTCGTGGAACAGCAGAATCTGCCCGACCGATTGAAGAACCGGCGCTTCTATTTCCCCGGTCAGGAAGGGTTTGAGAGGCGGATTCTAACCCGGCTAAAGCTCTGGCGTCCCCAGAAATATAAAGACGAGAAAGACTCTCCGAAGTCTCCCCCTTGCCAAAGGGGTTCACCCTGAGTAAGGTATCACCCTGAAGGGGATTAAGGGGGATTTCCCTGTCCGTCATTGTGAGGAGCCCTCACGCTTCGCTCAGGATAAACTCCGCGACGTGGCAATCTCCCTACAAGAAGCAGGAGATTGCTTTGCTTCGCTCGCAATGACAAAAACAGTTTTAGCTTCAAGTTATTGACATTGGCTTAGATAATTCATTATTATTCCCATTAAACTGTTCCCATTAAACCAGAAGGAGGTCTTTCATGGCTGAGGTTCCCCACGTAAAGTTGAATCCCCCAATCCGGACTCTCCTGGGTCCAGGTCCGAGTGATATCCATCCCCGCGTGCAGTTTGCGATGGCAGCGCCGCTGGTAGGACATCTTGACCCCTTCTTTTTCACTATCACCGACGACACCGTCGCCATGCTGCGCTATCTCTTCCGCACCCAGAACAAGCTAACCTTCCCCGTTTCTGGCACCGGTTCCGCCGGCATGGAGGCGGCTTTTGACAACTTTCTTGAGCCGGGCGATGTAGCCGTCATCTGCGTGAACGGGCTTTTTGGCGAGAGGATGGTGGACAACGCCCAGAGGACCGGGGCTAAGGTGGTTCAGGTAACCGCCGAGTGGGGCAAGATTATCGAGCCGGGGCAGGTTGAGGCGGTGCTCAAAGCCGAGAAGAAGGTCAAGCTCCTGGCGATTGTCCACGCCGAGACCTCTACCGGCGTTTTACAACCTCTAGTTGAGATATCGAAGCTCTGCAAGCAGTATGGAGTTCTTTATTTGGTAGACACGGTAACCTCTCTAGGCGGGCACGAGGTGGCGGTGGATGACTGGGGCATTGATATCTGTTACAGCGGGACGCAGAAATGTATCAGCTGTCCCCCCGGACTGGCACCCTTTACCGCGAACCAGAAGGCGCTGGACACCATTCCCGCCCGCGCCCAGAAGGTGAAAAGCTGGTATCTTGACCTGCAGATGCTCTCCAACTACTGGGCGACGGGCAGGATTTATCATCACACCGCGCCGGTGAGTATGATTTATGCGCTCCATGAAGCGCTGGCTCTGATTGTTGAAGAGGGTCTTGAAGCCCGGATTAAGCGTCATACTGTTAATGGGAGAGCGTTACACGCCGGACTCACCGCCATGGGGCTCAAGCTCCATGCCCAGGAAGGTCATCGCCTGAACTCGCTTACGACCGTCCGTATCCCCCAGGGGGTTGACGACGCCCGGGTGAGGCAGAAGCTCCTGAGCGAATTCAATATTGAGATTGGCGGGGGGCTGGGACCTTTGAGGGGACAAATCTGGAGAATAGGGCTGATGGGGCATTCCTCCAGCGCCGAGAATGTTCTTCAGCTCCTGGCGGACCTTGAAAAGCTCCTTGTCGCCGAGGGCTACAAGTTTGAGCGCGGCGCCGGGGTCAATGCGGCGGTCAAAGCTCTGAACAGCTAATAGGTTAAATCAGTTTCTAATATGGCTCTGGGTTTAGCAATTGGCTCGGAGCCATATATTTTTATGTGGCAATGGTCAAAATAAAAGGCGGTTTTTTCTCACTTACCCTGAGCCTGTCGAAGGGTGAGGTTTTGATTCCCCGCCACTATGGTTCGACTGAGCCCGCCGAAGTCTCACCACGAGCGGCTTTTTATGGTACGATGAGCCGAGTGGTACTATCCAATTGATATTGACACACTCGCTTATCGCTGTTAGAATACTAAGGTTATCTAGGAGGCTTACGATTTACGCGATTGTCGAAAGCGGTGGTAAGCAGTACACGGTGGAGCCGGGTAAGACGGTAGACGTTGACCAGCTTGGACTTGCCGAGGGCGAGAAGATAGAGCTGGACAGGGTGCTGCTTCTTGCCGACGGGGACAAGGTGACCGTCGGTAACCCATTAGTTGTCGGAGCCAAGGTGGCGGCGACGGTTGC
Organism: Chloroflexota bacterium; assembly: GCA_043800335.1. Classification (GTDB taxonomy): domain Bacteria; phylum Chloroflexota; class Dehalococcoidia; order Dehalococcoidales; family JAZDNC01; genus JAZDNC01. Next base: position 23,815 of record JAZDNC010000028.1, on the reverse strand, counting down.
CGGTGAGCGCAAGGGACAGAAGTTAATCGTCTACCGCTATAAAGCCAAGGTTCGCTACGACAAAAAGACCGGGCACCGCCAGTCATACACCAGACTAGCGATTGATAGCATCATCCCGCCGCAGGCCAAGTAGGGCGGGTTGGGAGAGGGTGAGATAACGTGGCGCACAAGAAGGGGGCAGGTTCCAGCCGGAACGGTCGGGACAGTAAGCCCAAGATGCTGGGGGTCAAGCGGTACGCCGGTGAAGCCGTCAGCGCGGGTACGATTATTGTGAGACAGCGCGGGACGAAAATCTACCCCGGCACGAATGTAGGGTTGGGGCGAGACTTCACTATCTATGCTTTGATTGACGGCGTCGTCAAATTTGAACCACTCGCCGATGACAGGAGGAAGGTCAGCGTTTACGCTGAGTAGATATGAAAGAGAAGATTCATCCCCCGTATTATCCTGACGCTAAGGTTGTCTGCGGTTGCGGTAACACCTTCACCATCGGGTCCACCCCGAAAAAAATCAAGGTCGAAATCTGCTCCAAGTGTCATCCCTTCTTCACCGGTGAGCGCCGCATGGTAGACACGGCGGGGCGGGTGGAGCGCTTCAGAAAGCGCTATAAGCAGACGGAAGAAAAGAAATCCTGACACAGAGGAGCGGAGAAAATCCGCTCCTTTTGCCATATCCATTTTCTATGCAGGACAAGTTCCACTACGGGGGGCAGGCGGTCATTGAGGGGGTGATGCTGAGGGGAAAGCGTGCCTGTGTTACCGCACTGCGTCGCCCCGCTGGAGATATAACCGTCCTTGCCGAGCCTCTGGGAGGGTTATACATTAGTCCACTCAGAAAAATCCCGCTGCTACGGGGAAACCTGGTCCTTCTTGAAGCCATGACCCTGGGCATCAAGACCCTTCTATTTTCCGCCAGCGTCTCACTGGAAGAAGAAGATAAGAAAGAAGCGAGCGGTGGTCTGGTCTGGGGGTTATTCGCCCTGAGCCTTGCTTTTGTCGCCGGGCTTTTCTTTGTCACCCCCCTTCTCCTCACCCGTCTGGTCAACCGTTATTTCACGCTAAGCCCGGTCATCTTTCACCTGACTGAGGGGATAATAAGGCTTGCCATCTTTATCGTTTATCTGGTTCTGGTAAGCCTCCTCGGCGATATAAAGCGCATTTTTGCCTACCACGGGGCGGAGCACAAGGTGGTCAATGCTTATGAAGGTGGGACAACTGATGGGATTGACGCCGTCAGGAATTACTCCCGAATCCATCTGCGCTGCGGCACCAGCTTTCTCTTCGCCGTGATGGTGTTAGCCATACTCATCTTCTCTTTCGTCCCCAGGACCTCGCTTTACGTCATGCTTCTTTCCCGGGTTCTCCTGATTCCGGTGATAGCCGCGCTGAGCTACGAGGTTACTTACTTCTCCAGCCAGCATCCTGAAAATCCGGTGGTAAAGGCGATTCTACTGCCGGGATTGTTGCTCCAGCGTCTCACCACCAGAGAGCCCGATGATGCCCAGCTTGAGGTCGCTCTGACTGCCATGAAGAAAGTGGTTGAGATGGACAGTCCCAGCCCGGTGCCGGATTCGGTGAGTTCCCAGGCTTCTGCTTGATACTGGTCTGCTTTTATAGCTTCGCGACTGTATTTGTGAGATAAATCGGCATAGACATAAGTGAATCCAATGCCGCTCACTCTGAGCTTGTCGGAGGGTGCTGTCTATATTCACCGCCGCTATGGTTCGACGGGCGTTCGACTGAGCTCAGTTCTGGTTCACTCTGACGACTAATCGGAACGAGTGACATCACTGGAACCACGCCGAAGGTTCACTTCGTGGTTCACTCTGACGACTAATCGGAACGAGTGACTCAATGGAACCACGCCGAAGGCTCACTAGGAGCGGCTTATAGTTTTAAACCCGCTCACCCTGAGCTTGTCGAAGGGTGAGGTCAGGTAGTGTTATGCGCGATGCGTATCGGTGGCTACTCTCGCAACGACTCCTTGGTAAGTTTCTGGAAGAAGCAGGTGCGGTTGCCGGTGTGGCAGACGGGACCCAGGGGCTTTGCCTTAATCAGTATGGTGTCATTATCGCAGTCCTGCCAGAGCTCCTTGGCAAAAAGGCGGTTACCCGAGGTCGCCCCTTTGTGCCACATCTCTTTCCGGCTCCGGCTGTAAAACCAGACCTCTCCGCTCTCGAGGGTCAGGCGCACCGCCTCCCGGTTCATGTAGCCCAGCATGAGCACCTCGCCGGTATCGGCGTCCTGGATTATGGCAGGAATGAGACCACTATCTTTATACTCTAAAGTACTGATTATCTCGCCTCCTTACCTGTTATCTCACCCAAAACTTTGAGTGCCTCTTTGTAGTCAATATCACCGGTGTAGATAGCCTTGCCTACAATCGCCCCCTCCACTCCCAGTTTCGCCAGGATTTTCAGGTGATTCAGGCTTGATATACCGCCCGAGGCGATGACCGGCAGGTTTACCCGGTTCTTCAGCTCGAAGATGGCGCTGAAGTTCGGCTCGGAGAGGGTGCCGTCGCGGTTTATGTCGGTGTAGATGAAGCGCCTGACCCCGAGCTTAGCCATAGCCTGAGCGAATTCCACGGCGCTGACTTGAGTGTCCTTCTGCCAGCCATGAGTCGCCAGATAGCCATCGCGGGCGTCAAGGGAAACGATGATTGAGTCCTGGAAACTCTGACAGGCGAGTCTGACCAGCTTCGGGTCTTCCACGGCGACCGTGCCCAGGATGACCCGCTCCACCTCGGCTTTGAGCAGTTTTTCTATCGTCTCAAGACTGCGGATGCCACCGCCGACCTGGATGGGTATGAGTGCGGCACGGGCAATCTCGGTGATGAGAGCTAGATTGACCACGCTCCCGCTCACCGCACCATCAAGGTCAACGATGTGTAGCCTCGGTGCTCCCAGGGACTGCCACCTGAGCGCGACCTCTACCGGTTCATCGGAGAAGACGGTTTCCTTGTCGTAGTCTCCCTGATAGAGACAGACACAGCGCCCTTTTCTGATGTCAATGGCAGGGATGATTTCTATTGGTTTTACTCCTAGTCGCTTTTTTGCGGTCTTATGGCATGGAATCCGTAATAGCGGTCACTTTTGAGCAGTCGCCCGAGCACACTGGCGGGTAGAGCGGCGGCGTCGCGGTGGTCTGCCAGCGCTTTACCCAACTCTTCAAGGCTGAGCGGCTTGTTGCCGTTGGCGAGAAAGACCTGAAAGATACAGGCCAGGACAGGGGCGTTCGGGGTAAAGAAGTCGTCTTTCCTGGCGCAGCAACCGCTCACGGTTTTGATGACTACTTCGGCTTCAACTTCTTTTTTCAGTTTCTTCTGGCACTTGGCACAAAGGTAGTCTTTCGCCAGAAAGTATATGGAACAGCCATTTTCCCGGTACCAATCCAGATTCAGACACCAGCGTTCGTCAGGCTGGTTATTCTCCATGCCGTCTCCTTAACTAGTTTCTAATCTAGGCTTCAGTCCCCAGTTCTATCTTAGCCGCCTTAATTAACTCCAAGTATTCAGCCCGGAGTCCTAGAGCCTGAGTCGCCTCCTGGTCTACCTCATGTGGTTCACCGACGAAGATTTTGCCGTACGGCTCTACTTTATCGCCCTTACCGCCTTCGCCACCGGTGAAGAGCTGTCTACCTTCGATGATGCCCAGGTCGAAGGGCAGGGTAAAATAAAGGTCGGCGAGCACTCTATCGATGCCGAGGTTATAAAGGGCTCTCCAGCCGGGGGCTTCTCCGTCATATTTGTTGGCGGGGAGTAGCGTCAGCAGGTTCATGATGCTGAAGTAGCCCCGACCGCTGATAACCCTGAGGGGAGCGATGCTGATAAGATAATCGCAGGACAGAATGACATTAGGTATCCAGAAGGTGGAAATCGCCAGCGGTTTGGTGAGGGGGTTTTCCACCTCGACTGCAATGGTGTCCCTCACGTCAATGGTGAGCACCCTGGGGAAGTCATAGCCCAGGGACTGGAAGATGGGGTAGATAGGACTGCCGGCAGGGGTGCCCTCGAGCAGGACGATGTCGGCGTCACTCACCTGTCTTATTCCCTGAATCACCGTACCGAGGAGTGCCGGGCTGGTGGTCTCCGGGTAGGCTTTTGGAGAGCCGGCGCAGGGCTTGATTAAGACCCGCCTTGCCCGAGAGAGCACATCAGGAGCCTTGAAGACAAAGCCCGAGGCATCGAAGTTCAAAGACTACTCCTCGCTCCAGTCAAGCATCATTACCGTTACTGTTTCACCGGCTTTGACCGTGACCACTCCCTCGCCTTCAGGGATAATTGCTAGCCCGTTGGCCAGGCTCATTGAGGTGAGGATGCCTGACCCCTGTTCTCCGGTAAGGCGAGCGAAGTATTTGCCGTTACGATGGGTCACCACCGCCCGGGCGAAAAGACGCCTGCCGTCGCGGTTGGTCACCGACTCTTCTAGAATAGCTTCAATGGTGGGTTTGGTAAGGTTTCTCTTTCCCATCATCTTTAAGATGGTGGGGCGCACGTATATCTCAAAGGTGACCATGGAGCTTACCGGGTAACCGGGCAGTCCGAAGTGCGGGATGAGTTTGCCCCTGCCCTTAATGGTGCCGAAGGCGAGCGGTTTCCCCGGTTTCATGCGCACCGTGTAGAAGCCGATTTCGCCCTCTTTCGCCAGAATGGTCTTGACCATGTCATAGTCACCGGCGGAGACGCCGCCCGAGGTGACCAGAATGTCGGCGCCCTTTGCCTGGTTAATTTTATCGGTAAGGTCTTTCTCGTTGTCGCGCCCGATGCCGAGTATTCGGGGAATGCCGCCGTAGCGCAGAACGAGGGCGGCGAGGCTGTAGGTGTTTGAGTTGTATATCTTGCCCGGCATAAGAGTCTCGCCTACCTCGACCAGCTCATCGCCGGTAGCGAGGATAGCGACGACGGGACGGCGGTAGACCCAGGCTTTGCCCAGGCCCAGCGAAGCCAGCATCCCGACCATGGCGGGACGGATGATGGTGCCCCTGGTGAAGACCAGCGCCCCCTGGGCGATGTCCTCGCCCGCCTTGCGCGCATTAAGCCAGGGACTCGCCTCGCGCAGGATACCGATTTCACCCGAAGCGCCTTTTCTTTCCAGCTCATCGGTATTCTCAAACTGGACGACGCTATCGGCACCTCTGGGCATAGCGGCACCGGTCATGATACGGATAGCCGTGCCTGCGACTACCTCGCGGCGGGCGACGCTGCCCGCGGGAACAACTTCGATGACCTTGAGCTTCCGGGGTGAGCCCTCGCTGGCGCCCCGGGTATCCTGAGACCTCACGGCATAGCCATCCATCGCCGAGCAGTCCATCTGGGGCACGTTGATGGTGGAGTGCACATCACGGGAGAAGACCTGTCCCAGACACTCAAGGATTGGCTTCTCCTCTTCTTCTAGGACGTCTATCCTGGCGAGAATCTTGTCCAGAGCTTCTTCAACACTTATCATGCCAGACTCCCTTAAAATCTCTAGTTAGAAAGGCTTTCATTAGCCTGAACTCGCGTTTAACCACCTGTGCCCGAGCGGGTGTTTTCTTCCCGGGTCGTCTGAGTGTCCCTTACCTCGACATCAAAGTAGCCGGTAAACTCCCGGTCTGTCCTCTCGCGTTCAATGGTGAGTAGCAGCCGGTAAATCTTTTTGGTTAAGTCCATGCCCGATGTCTCCCCGATTCTAACCGAAGGAACGAGCTTATCACGCAGGAACCAGAGGTCTTCCTCGGTCACGGTGAGCATGGTGTCCTGCCCTGAGACTAGACACTCTCCTATCTGCAGGAGGAGCTTGCGGTATCTTTCAACCCTGGGGTCGCCCCCCCTGAGCGATAGCTCCAACAACTGGGCTTCCTGGCAGTTAAGCGGTAGCCAGCGGACTTTGCTCTCTCTCATAGCTCACCTGCCCTAGGGTTCAGGGGTGTACCTCAATGCTTTCAACCAGCTTTCGCGCTGTGGTCAGGTCGTCCTTGGTGTTGATATTGAAAAAGCTCAGGTGCCGGGGGTCGAACCGGTCAATCTCTTTTTCCTCTATATACCTCACCTTTACCTTCGGGAAAAAGCTTATGATTCTTCTTTCTTCCCGCTCCAGCTCAGATTTGATGTACGGCAGACACGCTCGTGAGTAAACAGCGTGGAGTGGCTCGACCATCTCCCCGAGGCGGGGGATGACCACATCAAATCCGGTAGCGCTCTTTGCCATATATTTTAGCAGGCTCTGGTTCAGAAATGGCATGTCACCGGCAACTGTTAAATTGTAGAAAGAGCTTGAAGCAGCCAGCCCGGAGTAGATACCACCGAGGGGTCCCATATCAGGGTAGGCATCGGTTACCGGCTTTATTTCTGATTGAACTATCCCGGGCAGGGGACGCTCTCTATCCATGACGACGATGATGTCGCCTTTGAAGACACTGAGGGAGGCAATGACTCTTTCTATGAGACTTCTACCGCTGATGTCCAGAAACAGCTTATCATAGCTCAGGCGTCGTCCCTTGCCCCCGGCCAGGACAATACAGCTCAGCTCCAAGATAACTTACTTTTACCGCCTACCGCACTTTGTCTATATTTTACCACAGGGAGAACGTAATTAGAAGATGTGAGAGTGGGAAGCACCGGGATAATAGGATGTCATTGCAAGGGCTTTAGCCCGAAGCAATCTCATGGATTCAGGAGATTGCTTCGTCGCGGAGTTTATCCTGAGCGAAGCGTGAGGGCTCCTCGCAATGACGTCGGTTGTAAATAGAGACTTGCCTAGAGCGCCGGCTTGAGCACGATTATCTGGTTTTCGGGTAGTGAGTCTTTTTTGAACTCAATCTCGCTCGTGTCCATAACCTTAACGTTATTTTTACCCTTGGTGAAGACATCAACCCCGGTCACCGGTAACTCGGGGCTCTTCGCGGTCTTGAAGTGCATCGGTATCATCACCCTAGGCTTTATGCGCCCGACCAGCTCAGTGGCGGTGGTTGCGTCAATGGTATAAGTACCCGCCATAGGACTGAAGAGGATGTCAACTTTACCTATCTCCGCCATGTCTTTGTCGCTGAGGAGGTGCCCCAGGTCGCCGAGGTGGCATACTCTCATCCCGTCAATAGTCGCGCAGAAGATGGTGCTGGGACCGCGCTGTTTCCCCTGGGCGTCATCGTGGAAAGCGGGTATCCCCTTGATGGCCACACCCTTGACGGTGGTGTTTACCGCGCCCTTGAGCACTACCGGGTTACCCTTGACCATCTCTGAGGCATTATGGTCTCCGTGCTCGTGGCTCACGGTGACGGCATCGGCAGTCTCGCTGATGTCGCCGTAGAGCAATCTGCCGCCGCTGTGGTAGGGGTCGAAGATGACTCTGGTGCCCTTTTCACTGGTGATGAGGAATGAAGCGTGTCCCAACCATTTGACCTTCATGACTACCCTCCAAAAAATAATGCCCTATTTTGCCAGAGTCAGTGCCAGCTCGACAAGAGTTCTCACCGGGACGCCGGTCGCCCCTTTGACCAGATAGCCGTGGTCTTTTTCGCTCACGCTGGTGCCGGCGATGTCCAGGTGAACCCAGGGGGTGTTGCCGACGAATTCGGCAAGGAACAGGGCGGCGGTGATAGCCCCGGCGGGTCTGCCGCCGCTGTTTTTGATGTCGGCGACGTCGCTCTTTATCTGCTCTTTGTATTCGTCAAACATCGGCAGTTGCCAGATGAGCTCTCCTGAAGCCTCACCCGCCTTGAAGACCTTCTGCATCAGTTCCTGATTATTGGTGAAGGCGCCGGTGGCGACATCCCCCAGGGCGACGATGCAGGCGCCGGTAAGGGTCGCCACGTCAACAATTGCCTTGACCCCAGTTTTAACGGCGTAGCTCAGAGCATCGGACAGGATGAGCCGACCCTCGGCGTCAGTGGTGATTATCTCCATGGTCTTACCGTTCATTGCCCTTATGATGTCTCCCGGCTTAAAGGCGGTGCCGCTGGGCAGGTTTTCTGTCGCCGGGATAATTGAGATGACGTTAATTTTAGGCTTTAACTGGGCGATGGCGCTTATCGCCGCCATGACCGAAGCCCCGCCCGCCATGTCGGTCTTCATCTCCCCCATGTTCTCCGCGGGCTTGATGGAGATACCGCCGGAGTCAAAAGTGATGCCCTTCCCCACCAGTGCCAGGTTAAAGTCCCCGTCCCCTCTTCCGTGGTATTCGAGGATAATAAACTTGGGCGGCTGGGCGCTCCCCTGTGCAACCCCGAGCAGTCCGCCCATCCCCAGCTCCCGCATCTTTTCACGGTCAAAGACGGTGACCTTAAGCCCGTAGCGCTCTGCCAGCTCGGTCGCCTTCTCCGCCAGGGTGGTCGGCGTCTTCACGTTAGCCGGCTCGTTAGCCATATCCCGGGTAAAAATCACCGCCTCGGCAAGGATTTTCCCTTTCTTACAGCCCGCATTCGCTTCTGTTGCTTCAGGTTGGGTCGGAACTAAGATAGTGAGTTCTTTAATCTCACCGTGCTCCGGCTCTCGGGTGATATGACGGCGGAAGGTGTAGGTGCCGAGGAGTGCCCCCTCGGTTATCGCCTCTGCCGCGCTTCGGGGACTGATGCCGTTAATGCCGTTGCCCAATAGCGTTATGGCGGCGTCCCCAATCCATTTCCTTCTGAGGTGACGGCAGGCGCCGGCGACCGCCCCTCTGAGCCTGTCCGGGGTGAGTTCGCCGGCTTTGCCCAGACCAACGATGACCACACGCTCTGCTGGGAGTTTACCCTGCGTGTGGATGAGGGTGACCTCGCCGGACTTGCCTTTAATCTCGCTCTGTGCGATAAGAGTGGAGATAGTGCCCCCCAGGGCTTGGTCAACAAGGGCAAGCTCACCCTCGGGTGTCTTTGTTTCAGCCATAATGCCCAACATAAGGGCGCTGGTCTTGAAGTTAGTGCTACCTGCGACGGTAAGCTTTATTTCCACGGAGATTGCCTCCAATCTGACTATTTGGCTGCCCAATCAATATCGAGAGCCTGCAGGGTCTCCGGAGTGGGCACGCCCTGCTCGTCCCAGCCCATGATTCTGTAGTAATAGTTCTTCGCCTTCTCCAGCACTTTCGGGTCATAGCGCTTGTTTGCCGATGCCCCGCCGACATGGGGCTGGAAATAGCGGTCGGGGAGCTTGTCATCGGCGGCGGTCATGCCCTCGCGCAAATTGAACATCCGGGCAAGGGTGAGCGTTCTCTCGCTGACCCTTAAAAGTTCAATCAGCCCGGTGTCCCAGCCGGTCACCGTTTTGAGCAGGCTGACGTACTGCTCCGGGGAGAAGGGGACGAACATGCACATCACCAGGCTGTCGGAAATCAGCCTGAAGCCCTGGACATAGCGGAACATCTCAACCTTCTTTGGGCTAAGGTCATCGGCAGGTAGCGGGTCTAAAACGCCGAAGGGGTGGAGGTTGTCCAGAGTCGGGTTAGACGAAGTATAGGCGGTGTCATGAAGGTTCATGCAGTGGTCGGCGCCCTGGGGATTGACCACATAGCCGATGCCGAGACCCCTCTTGGGGCGCGGGTCGTGCATGGGCACCTCAAGCCCCTTGCCGTGCATGGCGAACTTTGCCGAGCCCTTGCCAATCTTCTGGGAAGCCATCCGGGTTCCATCCGCCAAGATGTCGCCGATACCCTCGCGTCGGGCGATGAGCTCTATCGCTTTAAGCATCGCTTGGACGTTACCGAATTTCAGGTCAATACCACCAGTATCCCGGCTGGTGAGGATGCCGTTCTCATAGCACTCCATGGCGAAGGCGATGGTCACGCCGGTGGAGATGGTATCCAGCGAGTATGCCTCGCAGAGCTCGTTCCCTTTGCAGATAGCCTTGAGGTCGTCAATGCCGCAGGTGGAGCCCAACGCCGCCAGCGTCTCGTACTCTGGCCCGCCGTAATCCGGGTCTACCTTGTAAGGCTCATCAATCTTGACCATCTTCTTACAGCGGACGACGCAGGCGTAGCAGCCTTCCATGCCGACCCTGACCGTGTCTTTTATTGCTCCGGCGGTTATCTTCTCGATGCCGGGGAACTCGCCGTCGCGGAAGTTGCGCACTGGCACATTGGAGATAGCTGCCATCGCCATCATCTGCCCCGTCTGTCCCGTGCCGTACTCGGCACTTCCCGCCCACAACTTGCGGTTGTCCTGGAGCCACTGTCTGAAATCGGCCAGCCCGTCAGGGTTGGCGATTTCGGGTATTTTGGTGCCCCTCACCGCAATTGCCTTCAGGTTTTTGGAGCCCATGACTGCCCCGGTGCCGCCGCGCCCGGCGGCTTCCTTGAGGTCGTTGATGACACAGGCGAAGCGCACCAGGTTCTCGCCGGCGGGTCCGATTGTCGCCAACCGGATACGGCTGTCCCCTAGCTCCTGTCTGATTGACTCTTCTGTCTCTTTGGTGGACTTACCCCAGAGTTTTTTGGCGTCTCTGAGCTGAGCTTCCCCGTCATGAATCCAGAGGTAGACCGGGCTTGATGCCTTGCCCTCGATGATAGCCCCATCAAAGCCGGCGTGGCGCAGTTCTGCTCCCCAGAAACCACCCACCTCGGACTTGGCAAAGCCACCGGTGAGCGGTGACTTACAGCCGACGCAGTTGCGCCCGCCGCCGGAGACGGGAAGTCCGGTCATTGGCCCGCACATGAAAAGTAGCTTGTTAGCGGGACCAAGGGGGTCAGTTCCGGCTTTCAGCTCTCTCATCAGGTAGTAGGCGATAAATCCGGCGCCGCCGATGTACTTCCGACAGAATTTCTCATCAAGAGTCTCGGTTGAGATGGTTCCGGTGGATAGGTTAACCCTGAGTATCTTACCGTTATAGCCGTTAGCCAAGGTGCACCTCCTCAAAATAATGCGTTGCCAGAATCTGAACTAACACCCTTATTCTTCACCTCCTTCGGCAAATTCTACAATTTTGTCAGTCATTGTGAGCGTAGCAAAGCAATCTCTGGCTCTTAGTAGGGAGATTGCTACTATCATACTTCTCCCTTTACTAAAGGGAGAGCGAGAGGGATTAGTAATTCCCCTTCCCCCTTTAGAAAATGGGGATTATTTTTACTCTCTTAACGCATCGCCTCCTTGACAATTCTTCGGAGCGCCGGTTCTATGTCGCGGCTGGTGTCAACGACGAAGTGGCGCATTTTTATCGGTTCTGCGGTGGGTAATAGCTTCTGATAGACTGCCCAGTCGGCGTCCGACATACTGTCCGGTGCCTTCTCACGGGCTTTGAGCCGGGTGCTGATTACCTCCGCCGGTGCCCTGGTTTGGACGAGAATGAACTTAGCCTCTGCTTTTTCAGAGATGCGGTAAAGGCGCTCCCGGTAGCTCTCGGAGAGGTTGGTGGCATCCAGGATGAGAGAGATGCCGTCCCTGAGGAGTTCCTCGATGAGAACGTTCACCGCCTGGAAAAGTGCACCGCTCTCCGCTGCGCTATAGCTGGGCTTGGCGAAAAGAGTCTTGCGCAGTCTGTCGCTCTCCAGAATCAGGAGCGGGATTTTCTCCGCTAGCCTCCTTGAGAAATAGCTCTTACCAGTGCCGGGCAATCCACTGACGACGATAAGAACTGGTCTGGCTGACGGTTCGGGTAGCTGACCCAGGCTTGCCTTAAGTAGCTGAACCCGCTCTAATGTCCGGGGAGGTTCCATCGTCTTGATTATATAATATCTAATAGCTGTGTGCTACTGGGAATTGAACGTCATTGCGAGCCGAGGGCGAAGCAATCCGTAGCCCCTTCTCGGAGGGATAAACCAAAAGCGAACGGCTTAACTTGTCGCGATTAAGAAGCAGAAACGACAGTCCCGCAGCCTGCTATTGGAAAACAACCTTTTTCGGTATCTTATAATTAGCGATGTAGCTCAGGCAAAACCGTCTTAGCTCCTCTTCAGTCGCCTTCTTGCCGTCTTTCAGCCGGACTATGGCTTTGACTATCTCCCCTCTTAGCTCCTCGGGTTCGCCGACAACTTTAACCTGAGCCACGGCGGGGTGGTGGGACAGCACCTTTTCAATATCGCTGGGATAGATGTTCTGGCCCTTGACCTTAATCATCTCCTTGATTCTGCCGGTGATGAATAGCTCGCCGTCTCGGTCAAATCTGCCCAGGTCGCCCGTCCTGAGCCAGCCCTCTTTTATTGTTCTTTCCGTCACTTCCGGCTTATTGTAGTAACCCGGTGTGATAAGCCCCGCGACCAGAATCTCGCCCTCATGCCCCTGGGGCAGGGCTTTACCGTTTGAATCGGTGATTTTGATTGTCCAGCCGTTAAGGGGTCTGCCCACCGAGCCAGGCTTGTCGTGCCCCGAGGGAGACTGGCAGGTGACGAAGGCGTTAGCCTCGGTCAGACCGTAGAACTGAACCATCTTCTTGCCGAAACGTTCTCCGAAATGTTTGATTAGCTCGACCGGCGTTGCCGCTGCTCCCACGATGCAGAGGCGCAGGGAGCCCAGGTCATACTTCAGTTCCTTTCTTGCCGCCTCCTGAAGTATGAGGAGGTAGACGAAGGGCACCCCCATGAAGATGGTGCCCCGTTCCTTTTCTATGGCACTAAAAAGAGCCTCCACGGAAAGCCCGGGCAGGATGACGACACTACTACCCCCGTAGATGGCAGTGAGTATGAGGGCGCCCAGCCCGACGACATGGTGCATGGGCAGGGCGAACTGGATGAAGACGTCTTTTTCCGTCTGGTTCAGGAAATCGTGATAGATAGAGGCTGACTTAACGAGGTGCTCGTGGCTGAGCATAACACCCTTGGGATTAAATGTCGGCCCCGAGGTGTAATTGATATTGGCAAGAGCGTCCGGGGCTGGCTCGAACTCAAGTGGCTCTCCCGTTGCTTGAACCATGATTTTGTGGTAGGTCAGGGTGTCTTTTTCAAGCTGTGAACTCAGGTCTATCAAGTGTCTTACTGAGGGGAATTCGGCTAATCTCGGCACCAGGGGTTTGAGCGTGGCTGATTCACCGAACACAACACTGGGCAGACAGTCCTCAAAGAGGGCTTGAAGCTCGGGGAGCTTGTACTTGCTGTCCAGGGGGACAGCGACGCCACCTATTTTAACGATGCCGAAATAGGCGGCGACATACTCGGGGCTGTTTTCGGCAAGGAGCACCACGCGGTCGCCCGGCTTTACTCCCATTCCCAGAAGGGTGCGGGCGATTTTGTTTGAGGCGGTATCCAGCTCGGCATAGGATAGTCGGCGCTGGGATAAAGCTACCGCGGTTTTAGCACCGAAGCGGTGGGCTGATGCCTCAAGCATCTCCTTCAGGTTCAATAAGCCTCCCCTATCCTAAGGGCTTTCCAGAATCACTCTGGCGTCGACGGCTAAAGCCCCATCGCTATAGGCGAAAACGGGATTGAGGTCAACCTCTTTTATCTCTGGTGTCGCCTCGACGAATCGGGATAGCTTTAAGAGCCAGTCTTCGAGGACGGAGGCCGCTACCGGTGGCTGACCTCTGAAGCCGATGAGCATCTTGTAGCCCTTGATTTCCCTTATCATCTCTTTGGCGTCGCGGGGGTTCAGAGGCACCGCCCTTAGCGAGACGTCTTTGATGACCTCGACCATGACCCCGCCCAGCCCGAACATGAGCACCGGACCAAACTGGGGGTCTTTGGTCATGCCGATGATAACCTCGACCCCGGGGCGAGCCATCTTCTGTACGGCGATACCGTGGATTCTTGCCTTTGGGTCATAGCGCCGGGCGGAAGTCAGAATGTCCTCGCAGGCCTGGGTCACCTCTTCATTTGTCTTAAGGTTGAGTTTAACGCCGCCGGCGTCGCTCTTGTGTAGGATATCCGGGGAGGTTATCTTGAGACCGACGGGGAAGCCGGTGATACAGCACTGGGCAATCGCCTCTTCACTGGAAGCGGCGAGAAAAGTGTCCACCACGCCGATGCCGGCCTCTTTCATTAGCTCTTTGGATTCTATCTCGGTGAGAATGGTTCTGCCTTCGTCCCTGGCTTTTTTTATAATCTCAACTTTGCTCACCAGCTTTAGCCTCCCAACAGAATTCGAACGAAAATAGTCTAGCAGATTAGTCTGTCTTTGGGAAGTAAGCAGTCATTCGAGCAGTGTTTTGGAATTTGGTGGTAATTGCGAGCGGAGCGAAGCAATCCGTCCCTTAGCGGTTACAGTGTCGAAGTGGCCTAATCCTTAATTGACTCAAGGAAGAGGCGAAATCTTCTCAGTTTCTCAGGGCTGCCGCTGAGCTCGCCCGAGGGACTTACGGCAAGCCCCCAGTATTCACTGAGGCCTTTCTGACACCACTCGCGGCTGAGGGAGCAGGAGTAAGTCTGGCAGGAGACGGGTTTCACCGGATGGACGAGACAGCGGGTCGTCTTTGCCTCCGTCGTGTGCTCAAGGAAAAAGCAGACGCTGTTACGCCGGAGGGTATGAAAAAACGGCGGTTCAAGCCAGTAGGGTACATCGTAGTCTCCGGAGAAAAAGAAACCCTCCTCGCTTATCACTACTGCACTGCGGTCTATGCCAATGGATTCTAGAAATGCGCCGGGAGGAAGCCCGGTGTAGCGGGAGATAGCCTCCGCCTCCTCTAAGCTGAGACAGACGCCGTAGCGACAGCACATCCCGCAGCGAAAACAGATTAGTTCTTGGCTAACCATTGTCCGGGCTATCTCCTGAGCTTTCCTAAAAAGCGTCTCTCCATCTTCATTCGGTAGGTTGATAATACTTTCCACACTCGCTACTCCACCCTTGTCGAGGCAACTCCACAGCATACCCAGAGCTCATCGCTAAGAAAGCCACAAACTGACTTTCTTTGCTTCTATCTTATCTCTCACTCTTCGCTACATCGTTCAACTGGAAACTGGTTTATATTGCTAATGATGCTCTTCCGCTTCAGCTTTCTCAGCCTCAGCCTTCGTCTTATGAACGGTCTTATCAGGATGATTGGGGGGAGAGTATATGGTATATAGTTTTAGCTTTGTGGTCTTAGAAGCATTTATTACATTATGGTAGGTGCCTGCCGGAACTATAACCGCATCTCCATCCTTTGCCAGATGCTTTTCACTTCTACCGAAAACAAAAATTGCTTCACCTTGCTCAATCCGGAAGAACTGGTCAACATTCGCATGCACTTCATTACCAATCTCTTCATCAGGTTGCAAGCACATCACTACGAGCTGAGCATACTTTCCAGTAAACAATACTTGCCTGAAATAATTGTTGCCCAGAGTCTGTTTCTCAATTGGCCCAACGTATCCTGCCATTATTTCGCCTCCTTAATCTACTTCCCCGGGAAAACCATCAGCTTGGTCAGCCTGCTTATACTATTCAGCTTCTCCAGGCTCCATACTGTAGCAATGATTTGCTTAACCTGCTTACCACCCATGTATCTGAATGCCATCTTGCTGAACTTGTCCTCAATCTCTTTGTCGGTGAAAGGGTCGTTCCCCAGACCGTGGGGGGTGTCAATGCGTTTCTCGAAAGTCCGCCCGTCCCTGGTGGTTATTACCGATGCGCCGCCGAAACCGGTGAGCGTGGGGTCGTGCTCCACCGTAATTTTCTCAATTAAGTCCAGCACCACCGGGTCGGTGAACTTTTCAGGCTCAAAGATGTCCGGGCTGACACGCCCTTCTTTGATGGCGATGGCGTTGGCGTAGAAGGCGCTGTGGTCGGCGGTCTCGGCATTCCTCGGATACTTCTTGGAAAGGACGGTGGTGTGGTGAGACTCGTGTAAAGTCGCCTTGATGCGCACTGAGGCAATGTCCTCGGGCTTTAATTTATGCTCGTTCACGATGGCCAGGGTCGCCGCTACGTGTCCGATGGTGCTGATGTTAAGGCAGAGGAGCTTGTGTCTGGTGTTAAGGATACGCCAGCCGCTGAAATCAAGCATTTTCTCGCGGTCAAAGACCCCGCCCAGCACGGCTGAATTCAGCCCGTTCTCCCCTTCAACAATGCGGACTGGCCCCGTAAAGCCCTCTTTTGCCATAAGACAGGCGATGATGGCGTCATGGGCGACGAAGCCAAAACGGAGGTTCTTGCTCATGGTGTTTTCTTCCAGATTGGTGTCGAGGATGCCGAGGGGAAGGCAGTGACAGGTGGTTATGCCGATGGCATTGGCAATCTGCTCCTCGCTCATTCCCATCATCTTGCCCAGGACGGGGGGCATGGTCAGCCCGCCCCTCAGGTCAAAGTTCCAGCCGCCCTGCCCGCCCTGTATACCCGAGGCGGCGGTGAATCTCGCCCCGAGTTCATAAGAGGCGACAATCGCAGTGAGGACGTCTTTGCCGCTTGCTTTCTCCCGCTCGGCGACCGCCAGGATTCCGGGTATGGCGTCGCTGTTATGCCCGCCGCCACCCAGGTCGTTAAAGTCCAGGAAACGGACGAGGAAGCAGTTCACCAGCGTGGCATTAGCGGCGGAGGTGCGTAGCCCCGAGCCAAAGACTGTCGCCTCTTCCGTCCCGCCCAGCCGTCTCATGGCAGTCTCTAACATGGGTCTGCCCGGGGCGTCGTAAGCCCCGATAGCGCAACCCAGTGTGTCCAAGAGGGAGCGCTTCGCCGCTCGCAACACGTTCGGCGGTAGGTGGCTATAGTCCAGGGCAAGCCCGTAGCGGGCTAACTGGTAAGAGATGCTTGACTTGTTAACCTGCTCCAGATATTCCCAGGCAAGGTCGCGCTGATAGCTCATTTTGTTCTCCTTTACCTTGGATGTCTGCCCCGGCTGGATTTAAGTCTTGCCAGACCGGGTGTCTCACGTCGGCGTTTAGTTTAGCCTAACTTATGGACATTTACAATTGCGGGGTCTTAGTTCGGACTTGCTGGTTGTAACTGGGAGTTTAGATAGGGTGGTGCCGTCGGCTGACAACCATTAAGGAAGCTGGCTCTTGGCGAGCGTGCTTATCTGGCGCTGGCTCTTATCCTGATATAAGCGACCAGCATGATTAAGATAGCGGTAATCAGGAGGAAAATCCACCAGTAACCGAATATTTCTGCCTGCGGGGCGGGCAGTGTGCCCTCTACGGTGAAGTAGCCGCTCTGATTGCCGATTATTACCTCGTAAACACCCGGGCTGGGTGCTGTAACCTCGACCCGGACTACCCGGTCCTCGCCCGGCGTGATTCTCAGCATTCGGGAAGTCTCAAGGAGGTCTTTGACATCTATTTTCAGCTTGTATTCACCGCTTAAGCCGCCTTGGTTAGCTATATGGATGGTTATGGTGGTGGTTTCTCCGGCTCTGATTTGTGACGGGCTGATTGAGAACCCGCTTAAGCGGAAGCGCGCCGGCGCCGGGGCTTGGGGAGCTACCGAAGCGAGGACGGTGAAAAGAGAGAAGTGGCTTATCTGAGCGGCAGCTTTGCCTTCGCCGGCGATGAAGCCTTCCGGTTCCTGAAGCTGTATCCAGGCTTCATCATCTTCATCGTAGTAGGCGAGAAATGTCGAGATTGCGTCTTTCGGGAGCTCATCTGGGTTATAGTTTACGACAAGCCTGAACGGGGGGTCGAAACTCACTTCACGATATTCGCCATCCGAGGTGTAGGCTCGGAGTGAATAGAGCGGACTTAGTCTGACGAAGCCGGCGGGCAGGATGGCTGTTTCTTCGGACTCCGTAATTTCCAGTCTCGCCGGAGGCGCGCCGTTGTCGCAGACTATCCGTGTCCCCTTATCTAGACTCAGGGTTAATCTGTCGTCAAGGGCAGTGAATGTGGTTGATACGGCGACTATTCCTCCCGGCTCCAGGACTACTTTGGCTTCGGAACTCGGGCTAAGTAACTGAATTGGTTGAGGGGCTTCAGTCGGGGCTGGGGCTGGAGCCGGGGCTGGTGCTGGCGCTGGCTCTCCTCCGTCGCCGCCATCGGTCTCAGGGATAATTTCCTCAAGAAGATAGTTCATGGTAAAGGTTACGGCATCTCCCTGGACGGCGTTACCCGTCGGCGAAGGTAAGCTCCACTCCCAGAGTAGGGTCTGGCTCTCGCCGGCGGCAAGTGAGTTGATTTGAATGTAAGAAGACGAATTTGCCGCCTGAGGGAAGCGGTTAATCGGCGCCGGGAAATTAAGATTGGAGGTTAATCCGCTGGCGGTGACATCGAGGAGCAGGTACTGCCCCAGTTCTCCGGCAGCTGATGTAGCGCCTGCCTCGGGTTCGTGATTAACCGTCTCGGCGTTGATAACGTCGCTTAGCCAGATGCGCACGGTTCCATCAATGGTGCCTGTGTTCTGCAGGATAACCGTTTTGAGCCCGATGTCGCCGGGCTTGATACTGATGATATTCCAGGGTGTGGCACCTTCACCGCCCAGTTCCAGGTCAACAACTCCACCAGCGGAGGTCACAGGAACCGGCGCCGCCACCAGTGCGGTAACTATCCCTGTCACCAGGAGTGTCGTCAGAGCCAATCTGCGCAGCACAGGACTCTTCCTAGCCTGTCTTTTTCCGGGGTAGCTCGCTCCGGATACCCTCCAGGCAAAGCCAGAAGATTACAACCCCGGGTAAAACCAGACAGAGCAGTAGCCCGGGCAGTGTTTTTAAGAAATAGGCTACGAAGCCCAGTAAAGGTGCGTGGTAGATGACTTTCCCCAGCAGGTTCCGGGCAGGTACCGTGAGCGGGTCGGGTCTGGTGAGGGCGTCCCCCTGAGTGACAAATTGGAGGGGCGAATTCCTGACCTCGACGACCCGGTGTACCATCGGTCTTTCTGCCGCCGGAATCGGGTTAAAAACGATGATGTCCCCTTTCCGGATGGTCCCCGGATTCACCGGCACGGACACCGCCAGCGTGCCCCGCTCCAGTTCGGGTGACATGCTATCCGACAGGACGTTATCAATCCGAAGTCCGAAGTGAGGCCCGAAATAGACCGCCGCCGTTGCCAGCATAATAACAAATGTCAGTGCGAAGCCAAGAATGTTGCCGAATCTTTCGAACCAGCGCTTGACGGCTTTTGGTTCTTTGTTGTCAGAATCGCTTATCATAATTGTGCTGTCTATAGTATCATAATCATACATCATAATCGTACAACCTTAGCGGAGGTGCCTCAGCCTCCGTCGTAAAATAGCCGGGCTTCAGACAGGGTCGGCGTTGATGCATCTGAGGTATTCAGGGTAGCCAGCCACTGCTTGTATCTCCCCGAAGGCAGCCCGCTTATCACCGGTGAGGTTCCTCCCGCTGATGTCCATGAAGGGCTGCCGTCAGTCTTAAGAAACGAAGAATCAGATGCTCTCACTTCAAATGTAATACTGGTGCCTGCCGGTAATGTCTTGTCCCAGGCAAGCCCGTCCCAGCCCGACCCGGTGACGGTGGTATCCCAAACCGCTGAGGCAATGGTGCCGGAAGGAACGCGATAGGTGACTCTGACGGGTATGTAATCGAGGCTCACCTGCCCGTAGGCACCATTGTTCAAATACCATATTCTGACTTTAAAGTTAGCATCGTTTAAGGTTGTTGGCGTCCAGCTGGTTGCCGAAGTGAAGTCGAACCAGGTGGTGCTATCCGGGTCAGCGCTTCCCAGTGCGCTGCTGGTCTGTCTGGAGCTCCAATTTGACCCGTTGTTCCAGGTGACATCTAACTCCACTTTTTCCGAACTGGCGGCGTAGGCTTCGACCCCTGCCTCAACCTTGGTGATGAGATATCCGGTCAGGCTGATGCCGTAAGTTAAATAAGTGTGGCTCCAGGTGGTCGTGTCGTAGTGGGTAACTTCAACGGGGAGCCAGTCCAGACTTATCGTACTGGTGTCCCCGACGGTTACCGAATCTACTCGAACTCTCAGGTTAGAATCATTTAGCTTGGTGGCATCCCAGGTTGTCGCACCGGTAACATTAAACCAGTAAGTGGCTTTTGTACCGGTAAGTGTTGCCGTCTGGTCGGCTGACCAGCTGCTTCCCCCGTTCCAGCTCACCGCCACTCTAATCTGGTCATCCGTTGATGAAGTTGCATAAGTTACCCTGGCGACCAGGGCATCGAGTGACCAGGCTGGGGTACCGCTCGCATAGTTAGTTACGACCCGAACTTTGAAGTTAGTGTCATTTAACAGTGTCCATGTCCAGGAGAAATCTGAGGTTACATCAATATAGGTGTAGGCGTTCGGGTCTGATGTCGCGAGATTACCGGTATTATGTGCCGAACTCCAGCCCGCGCCACCGTTTGTGGAGTCATAGATATTCAGTTGCCCGGTAGCCGTGGCGAAGGCTTCATAACCCAGTTCAACTTTGGTTATCGGCGGTGTCCCACCGGGGTCGGTGATGCCGAAAGTCCCGTATATATGGTCGTAGGCTCTTCTGTCATCATAAGTTACCCTGGCGACCAGGGCATCCAGTGACCAGGCTGGGCTACCGCTTACGTAGTTAGTTACGACCCGAACTTTGAAGTTAGTGTCATTTAACAGTGTCCAGGTCCAGGAGAAGTCTGAGGTTACATCAATATAGGTGTAAGTGTTCGGGTCTGATGTCGTGAGATTGCCGGTATTATGTGCCGAACTCCAACCCGCACCACCGTTCGTAGAGTCATAGATATTCAATTGTCCGGTGGCTGTGGCAAATGCCTCGTAGCCTATTTCTACCTTGGTAATGGTTGTTGAAGTCCCCGGGTCGGTAATGCCGAATGTCCCGTATATCTGGTCGTATGGTCTTCTGTCATCATAGGTTACCCTAACCACCAGGGCATCAACGCTCCAGGTCGGCGTGCCATTAACCCATCTGGTAACTATCTTGTACTTAAAATTGGTGTCATTAAGTAAAGTCCAGGTCCACGTCTGGTCGGCGCTAACATCGATGTAGGTGTAGGCATTCGGGTCGGCTGTCGGCAGGTTGGCGCTGGTATGGACAGAACTCCAGGAACTGCCGCCGTTGGCGCTGGTATAAATATCCAGCTGTTGTGTTGCCGTGGCGAAAGCCTCGTAGCCCACTTCAACTTTGGTGATGGTGGATGATGAACCAGGGTCAGTGATGGCGAAGGTCCCGTAAATATGGTCATACATAACGTCATACTTACTCGGGAACAGGGCTATCTGAATACCATTATTCAGGCGAGCTGTGGATAGTGTCGCTGCCCGTGAACCCGTAGCCCCGGGCGAGGCTAACGTAAAATCCGCTATATCCAGAGATGGATAGTTATTAGTATAGGGATTATCATATCTCTCAGTCGGGGTTGGCGAACCGGTGTAAGTTGCACTTGTTGCCCGGTTGTTAGTTGCCGAGAGTAAAATGACGGTATCATTATCTTTC
This sequence comes from Chloroflexota bacterium, assembly GCA_043800335.1. GTDB lineage: Bacteria > Chloroflexota > Dehalococcoidia > Dehalococcoidales > JAZDNC01 > JAZDNC01. The sequence continues at coordinate 2,701 of JAZDNC010000028.1, read as the reverse complement.
GTGGTGTTGAAGCCCGCACCGAAGTTGGCGGTGGTATCCGATGTAGTGTCAGCATACCACGCCTGATTGCCGTCAAGCGGGCTTCCCGATGTAGTGCAACCATAATAAGCAATGGTTACCGCGGAGATTTGCGAACCAGCGGTATGAGTAACCGTGGGAGAACCATCTCCCCCCACCAGCCTTCTATACCAGAGCGAAGTCGTTAAGCCCGTGCCGTTGTTCGTCTGGCTGCCAATCTGGGTGTAGCCACTGACTGAATGGCTTACGTTGTCGCGTGATGCCACCAGCAAAAGACAAATATCATTAGCTTGCCACCCGGTAGGTAGCCCGGGGGTTACGTTGCCACTTGCTGCCGTTGCTGCCGTTCCCGCTGCCCTGAAAGTTGGCCCTCCAGTTGGGGCTGGGGCAGTTGCATATGAGTTATCTGATGTATATCCATTGGCCGGGTTAGTCCATGGATTTGCCCCGTTTGTGTTTGCCGTAGGGTTTTTACTGGTGGTCGAATTATAGGTCGGCGAGACTGTGGCATAGCTATTGTTACTGGTATAGCCATTCGCTGGATTTGTCCAGGGAACTGTCCCATTGGTGTTTGCCGTAGGGTTTTTACTGGTGGTCGAATTATAGGTCGGCGAGACCGTAGCATAGCTATTGTTACTGGTATAGCCATTCACAGGGTTCGTCCAGGGGATGGTTCCATTCGTGTTGGCAGTAGGATTTTTGCTGGTAGAGATAGAATCCCCTGTGGAAAATGCGTCTGCCCTGACCCTGACCTGGGTGATGGGGTCTCCCGTCAGACTGAACCCATAGGTGCCATAGGTGTTTGTTGTTCCGCCCGATGTCTGGGTAGCGTAGTTGGTGTCGCTGGCGTAGGCGTTGGTCGGGTTGGTCCAGCCCGAACCTGAGTTCGCCGCCGGGCTTCCCGTTGATGTTGTCGTAGACGGCGTGTAGGTTGCGTACTTGTTGTTGCTGGAGTATGCGTAGTTACCTTGCGGCCCGTTCGTCCAGGTGCCGGTGTTGTCCGTTGGCGAGTACGGCGCTACTACCGGCACCGGGAGTGTCACGTCCCCGGGGGCCGTAGCGGTGTCAACATTATTCAAAACGCCGGCGTTGAAGTCAGCCTGCGAGGTCTGCGTCCACTGTGCGGAAGTCCAGGCGGTTCCGGTATTGCCGGCGGAGCTTTCTTGGTCATTGAAGTAGGTCACGGTGAGGCCTGCGGTGAGACCGGAGAGCATCAGCACCGCAATCAGGGGCAGTACAAGCCATTTGGATAACCACCTGCGTCTAATCATCTATCTCTACTTCTGGCTACTGAATCAGAGCGAAGGCAATGTCAACCTGAGTGCTATCACTCTGGATGATGTTTTCGTTGACGTCAACATCATCACCGGTGCCGAACTTGCCGTCGGCGCCAGCCCCCTTGACGTCACTGGCGATAGCCCAGCTGAGCTTGTAAACAACCGTGTCGTTACCACTGCTGGCTGCCATCGCCACACTCTGGGCGTCCAGGACTGCCTCCAGTCCGGACAGGGGTACATAATAGTCACTGGCGTCTGCCGGGAGAATGATGGTGAAGTTGGATTCGGCGTTCGCCTGGTCGGTGCCCACGCCCCGCTGGAGCTTGACCCCCAGGTAGGCATCAAGGTCGCCATTCCCGCCGCCGTTATTGCCCGGAGCCGCCGCTTCAATCTCGTTGGTACTGCTCTCGCCAAAGGTAGCGGTTGCGGGTAAAGTTAGTGTGCCCGGCAGGCTTCCATTATTGGTGAGCACCCAGGTGATGGTGCCCGATTCGCCGGGGCGCATCTTGGTAAAGACCACGTAACCGTTGACACCGTCACCGCCGGCAGTTACCGAATATTTCCCGCTGACACCCGTCCCGCTGGTCGCGGGTACCATGTCGAGGGTGCCGGCGGTGATGGTATTATTGCCGCTGGCCTCAACATCATTGAAGTAAGCCCAGAAGCTGCCGCTTACCATGGCGACTAACAGCAGGGAGGCGACGGTGAGTGCGACTATCTTTTTCATCTGTGCCCTTCTTCAATGACGTTAAGTTCGGTGTCCCCTCCGGGGCTGGGGGTCGACCCCTCCCAGCCCCAGAGTTAGCTACAGGTTAGCTCGGGTCTCCCTGCTGGACGGCAAGGAGGATGTCGAAATCAACCGTATCGCCCTGGCACTTGTTGTCGGTAGAGGTGCCGTTGGGGAACTGCCAGTTGATGTAGAATCTCCAGGTTTCGTTGTTGGCGAGGTCAGCGTTGATGTTGTACTGCGTGCCGATTTCTTCGGCGAAAGTGTTGACAAGCTGGAGCGGTACCGTCGCCGGGCTTCCGCCGGCTCTCGCCACCCAGCCGCTGGAGTCGTTCGCCAGATAGTAATCCCCATCGTCCCAGGTGCCGTTGTTACCCGCATCAAGCCAGAAGCCCACTTTTACGAAATCGTCCAGGTCGCCGGCGTTGCCAGCGTCCCCGGCGGTTACCTCCGGCTCGGTTGAAGTCCCGCCAGCATTGGTGATGGCATCAATCTCGACCCCCAGATAGTTGTCGGTGACGGTGCCGGAGTACTTCAGGGAGGCGTAGTCAGAACTGTGGATGACATCATCGGGTGTCGCATTGGAGATACCCGCGGTGAGGAGGGTGTAGTCGGCGTCGGCTTCGGCGCCACCGGCGCCGATTTTGAGGTCGAGGGTACCGGCGGTGATGATGTTGTC
>JAZDNC010000023.1:0-31202 GCA_043800335.1 Chloroflexota bacterium | reverse complement strand
TGACGCCCCCGGGGGACTTGCCTCACCCCATGCCACCCCTATCGCTTCCCTCAGGCTGGCAACCGGAATTACCCTCATACCCCCCGGTATTTTGGTATCACGGACGCCGGTTCTAGCCACGATTACACGCTTGAAACCAAGCCGTGCCAGTTCACCGAGTCTTCTCTCCAGCTGCCTTACGCCGCGCACCTCGCCGCTCAAGCCTACCTCCCCGATGGCGGCGAGATTGGGGTCAAGGGCTGAATCCCTGAAACTTGAGGTGATAGCCAGCGCCACCCCGAGGTCAGCCGCCGGCTCACTCACTTTGAGTCCGCCGGTGACGTTGACCATGACATCCTGATTGCCCAGCCTGAGTCCCACCCGTCGCGAGAGCACGGCGATAATGAGCAGCAACCGGTTAAAGTCAATCCCGTTGGCGGTGCGCCGGGGTAGCCCGAAGCTGGTGGGATTGGTGAGTCCCTGGATTTCAACGAGGAGGGGGCGGTTGCCCTCAAGGACAGGTACCACGACCGAGCCTACCGCAAGCTCTTGCCTTTCGGAGAGGAAGACCTCGGAGGGGTTGGTGACTTCAATCAGCCCTCTCTCTTTCATCTCAAAGACCCCAACCTCGCTCACCGTGCCGAAGCGGTTTTTTACCCCGCGCAGTATACGGAAAGCGCCTCCGGGCTCACCCTCTAAATAGAGCACCACGTCAACGATGTGCTCCAGCACCCTGGGTCCGGCGATAGCGCCCTCTTTGGTGACGTGACCCGAAATAAAAATGGGGATGTTGCTCAGCTTCGCCAGCTGCATGAGTCTCAGGGTACACTCCCTGACCTGGGTGATACTGCCAGGTCCAGACGTTTCATCGGCAATATAGACCGACTGAATTGAGTCAATTATGACGAGATTGGGTTTAACCTTTTCTATCTGGGACAGGATGACTTCAAGGTCGGTTTCACTGAAGAGGTAAAGACCCTCCCCTTTGATACTAAGTCTGTCTGCCCTGAGCTTTATCTGACGCGGAGTCTCCTCACCGGAGACATAGAGAACTCCTGAATCAGGGCTCCCGGCTAAAGACGCAATCTGGAGGAGCAGGGTTGACTTGCCGATGCCGGGGTCGCCGGCGATAAGCACCATTGAACCGGGAACAAGCCCGCCGCCGAGGACGCGGTTTAGCTCCGGAAGGGCAATCGAGATACGCTCCTGGCTCAGGCTCGGGACGCGGGAAAGGGTCTCGGGCGGACTCACGGAGACCCGGGCTGACGCGGCTGAAGCCCCGGAGGACACCTTTTCGGTAAAGGAGTTCCACGCCTGGCAGTTCGGACATCTCCCGAGCCACTTCGGGCTTTCCCTGCCGCAAGCCTCGCAGACGAAGATGGTTTTCTCCCCAGGCATAAGCAGACTTTAGCCGATTTGGCGGGATAAAGCAAGCCTGTTCACTTTCGATTGCGAAACAGTAAGACCGAAGCTCTTCTCCCTTGAAGGGAGAGAGAATTATCTACTTCAGCATCCCCAGAAAGACACCGGCGGCGACCGCCGTGCCAATCACCCCGGCGACGTTGGGGCCCATGGCATGCATCAGAAGAAAGTTCCTCGGGTTCGCCTGCTGTCCCATCCTCTGCACCACCCTGGCGGACATGGGCACCGCCGAGACGCCAGCGGCACCAATCAGCGGATTCATCTTCTCTTTGGTGAAGAGGTTCATGAACTTGACGACAAGCACTCCCCCGGCGGTAGCGGCGGCGAAGGAGAAACAGCCGATGACAAAGATTTTGAGGCTATCCCAGGTGAGGAAATTAGCCTCGCTCATAAAACAGCCCACCGATAGTCCGAGGAGGATAACCAGAATGTTCATGAAGGTGCTCCCGGCGGTGTCTGCCAGCCGGTCAGTGCGCCCGTTCTCACGGAGCAGGTTGCCAAACATAAAGGAGCCGATTAGAGGAGCTATTTTGGGCACCAGCAGGATAATAATGACTGAGCCCAATATCGGGAATAAGACCTTCTCCCACTTAGCCACAGCCCGGAGCTGGGGTTTCATTAAGATTGCCCGTTCCGCTTTGGTAGTAATGAGTCTTACCACCGGTGGCTGGATGAGGGGCACCATCGCCATGTAGGTATAAGCGGTAACGGCGACCGTGCCCAGGATGTGGGGAGCGAGGTTGGCCGCCAGGTAGATTGTGGTAGGCCCATCTGCCCCGCCGACTATTCCGATAGTGGCGGCTTCCTTGAGGTCAAAACCGACGGCGTAAGCGAGGAACATCGCCATATACACACCGAGCTGGGCCGCCGCTCCGGGTAGGAGTGCTATGGGATTGGCAATGAGGGGACCGAAGTCGGTGAGTGCCCCCAGCCCCAGGAAGATGAGGCAGGGGATTATCTCTCCCTGCGTCAGCCCGAACTCGAAGATACGGGCAATCATACCCACCGGCTGACCGCCTACCTGGTAGGACTCAAGGAGCTTGCCATCAACGATGGTCTCCATAAGCCCGCCCAGGGGCAGGTTTACCAGGAGCACCCCGAAGCCGATAGGTACGAGAAGCAGAGGCTCGTAGTCTTTGACGATACCGAGGTAAAGGAGAAGACAGCCGATACCGAGCATAACGATATGGCGCCAGGTGAGTGCGCTAAAGCCCGTTTGAAACAGACCGAACATGGGATTCCTTCCTATCCGTAAAGGGATTCAATGACAGTAACTGCAGGGTCTACTTCTTGCCATCGGGATTGGAGGTCTGGACTTTCGCCCGGCTAGCTCCGGACCCCAGCCTTCCGATTAACTTCAATATCACATAGAGGGCGGTCAGGATAACGAAAACCATGCTAAAGCCCATCGCGCCGACCCTGAGCGCCGAGCCCCAGTCCGCGGACATTCCCTACCTTCTCCTGTCTAGCGTAGGACTTGAATTTAAGACGTATTATAAGTAGGTCAGGTCTTTTTTTCAACTGGCAAACGTTTTCTTACTTATTGACAAAAGCCAGGGCTTTTGATAGACTGCAAATATCAAGAAATTATCAAGAAGAAGGGCTTGTCAGTCAAGAAAAGGTCAAGAGATTAGAGTGAGTAGATACTCATACACGCAGGTGTAAAGGTGGGTATTTTACGCAAAGCTGCTTTCACGGCGATGAGACTCAGCTGGCTGATTGAGGCACTCATCCTGCAGGAAGCGGTTTTGCCTTTCATCAGAGATAGCGGGCTCAGACTGGAGTGCGAAAGCAAGGTGGCGGCTGACTGGATGCTCTTCTATGGAGCCGATAATCTGCCGGCGGATGTCAAGGCGAGAGCAGTCAGTCTGGGGCTAATTCAGGTCATACTACTCCTGTTTCTTCTCGGTTCGGACATACTGCTCCCCTTGTGGCGGGGATTGCTCCACCGCTGGGGAATTTAAGCAAAGCGATACCGCTCTCGAGACTCATTTTCTCCCCGACTCAAAGCAGAGAATTAATTATATCCAACACTGGCTTAATCTGTTCTTAACATTACGGCGCTATACTTTGGGAAAAGAGTGAAAGTTCCTTTTCGTTTGACAATTTAAAGCAACGCTCCAGTTCGCGAGTATTCACCGGGATTGGGTTGGTGGGTATTGACAGAAACTTTGAATATGGTATACTTACAGTTTACCCAAGAAATAGGCAACCCAAAAAGAAAGGGGGCGATAGAAAATGACCATCAAAGAGAAGACGGTATTCCTGACCGCTGAGGATATCCAGAGTGCTCGTCTCAACGGCTACCAGCAGGCTCAACTAGAACTGGCTCTCGCCATGGCTGGCTACAGGCTAGTCATCGAGCCGTCCCAGACCAGGTAATCTTACCGGGTCCCCCTGCATGGCTCCAGGCACAAAAACCCGTCCATGCAGGGCGGCGGACGGAAGTCCCACCACAAAACTTCTCTTACTTCAATTTTCATCCTTCAACAAAGCCTCCCAACAATTCTCTCTCCCACCAAAATGTGCTAATATCCTGTCATGCCCGAAGCCGTCAAAGTAATCTCATTTGACCTGCATGAGACACTCACCACGCCGGACTTCATCACCGGCGTCTGGTATGAAGCCATCCCCCTCGTCTATGCCCGGAAGCACGACTTAAGCCTTGAGGAAGCCAAGAAAAAAGTCTTTGCCGAATATAAGCTGGTGAGCGACACCACCTTCGACTACTACGACCTGAAATACTGGGCGAAGCGTTTCAAGCTGGGTAGCTACGCAGACCTGCTTGAGCCGGTTAAAGACAGGGTCGCTTACTATCCTGAGACGACTGAGGTATTAGATGCACTCAGCCGGAAATACCCGCTCATCATCGCCACCGGAATGCCCTGTGAGTTTATGCCCCCGCTCCTTTCGGGAATCCAGCGCTATTTCACCAGGACTTTCTCCTCTTTTTCCGACTGCGGTCAGTTCAAGTGCCCTGATTTTTATCTGACCGTCTGCCGCGAGATGGGAGTGAAGCCTCCTGAGATGGTTCACGTGGGCGACAACTGGGAGAAGGACTTCCTCATGCCGAGAGAAGTTAGCATAAAGACTTTTCACCTGAACCGCAAGGGCAAACCCTTCAGAGAGAACCTTCAGGGTGAACCCGATGAGAACACGCTAACGGACTTGAGACAGTTAGTGGAGAGGGTAAAAGACTTATAGAGCATCTTGCTCAATGTCTAGACTATGTCCATCCTGACCAAATCCGAAATTGAAAAGCTCATTAAAGCCACGCCGCCGCTGGTTCAGGGTTATCTTGACCTTAAAACCCAGCTTCAGCCCAATGGCATTGACCTCACTCTAAAAGAAATCGCCCGCTTCAAGACAGCAGGAAAGCTGACGGTTGACAACAGCCAGAGGGTAATCTCAGAGCTTGAACTCCTCCCCTTTGACAAGGACGGCTTTATTGACCTCAAGCCCTTCAGGGAGAACCTTCAGGGTGAACCCGGTGCTTACCTCGTTACCTTTAACGAGACTGTAAATCTCCCCGATGACCTGACCGCGTTGGGACAGCCCCGCTCCAGCCTGCTGCGCTGTGGCGTTAATATCGGCACCGCCGTCTGGGACGCCGGCTACTCCGGGCGTTCGCAGTCGCTACTCACCGTGCACAACCCACTTGGCTTCAGGCTGGAGAGAAACGCCCGCATCTTACAGCTTATCTTCTTCCGGCTGGGTGGCAGGACAGCGGGCTATAAGGGTAGATACCAGGGCGAGAATACGTAGAAGTTCGTTTCTGAGCGGTCGAAGGACATAGTTCCGTTATGATTCGACAAGCGTTCGACTGAGCTCAGTTCTAGTGACATCACTGGAACCACGCCGAAGGCTCACTACGAGCGGCTTTTAAATGGTTTATCATCAGAGCGACCCTGATAGTTCATCATGAGCGGCTTAATCTAATCCCGCTCACCCTGAGCCAGTCGAAGGGTGCGTTAGAGACATTAGTCCAGATAGGTTATTCTGGAACTGGGCCTTTCAATCTTATCTACCTTTATCCCTGCTTCCTTGAAAAAATCGCCAAATCCTGCAAAGTTAACGGACGCCGTATATCTTGATGGGTCGTAATCATGGTAGCTAACAAAACGTTTAATTCTAGCGTTTACCAGCATTCTGCAGCAAATGAGACAAGGCGTATGCGTACAATAGACTGTCGCGTCCTCAAGGCTGACTCCATAAAGCCCTGCTTGGATTATTAAATTCTGCTCGGCGTGGATGGCACGGCAGACTTCATGCCGCTCTCCCGAGGCAATCCCAAGTTTATCCCGTAGGCAATAACCAAGTTCAAGACAGTCTTTTAAGCCAGAAGGAGCTCCGTTATACCCTGTTGCCAGAATTCGCTTATCTCTAACTGCCACCGCACCTATATGGTGCCTTCGGCAAGTTGAGCGTTCCGCAACCACAGTAGCTATTTTCAAAAAATACTTATCAGCTTCTATTCTGGCAGACTTGACCCCTTTTGGCTTGAGTAGTTTCTCTGGTTTTCCAAACGTGACAATATCCTCTTTTTTTAATTCATCACCACTGGGCATATTAGGAAACATTTAACCCCCCAAGTCTAATAATTCGGTCCACCACTTTTGGACAGGTGGAGCGCTCGGCGACCACCGCCGCAATCTTCAGGAAATACTCATCAGGATTTGGCCTTGCCAATACTAGCTCCTGTATCACTCAGTATCCCGGTGACAATCTCCCTCGCCGCTTTTCTCAAGTCCTCAAGAGCGCCTTCGTTGACCACAGTGAACTCTGCCATGGCAATGGGTCCACCCTTGTTCAGGTTCTCAATCTCCGCCCGGTCGCGGCCTGATGCCTCGTTTGTCGTGAGGGGTCTCACTGCCCTCCCGCCAAGGCGGGCGTACCTGATTTTGGGTGCGGCGCAAACTGCCACCAAGTAGAAGCTTTCTTTAAAATGCGCTTTCAGTGTAAGGTATTCCTCCCAGGAGTATAGCCCGTCAACGACGACGTTGGACTCTTTAAGCGCCGCGTCAATCCGGGGCAGGTTCAAGAGGGCGTAAGCCGCCATGCCATACTCCTCACGGAGAAGCTCGCGGACGTAGCGCTCGTTGGGTTCGTTCAGGGTAAGGCCACGTTTTTTTACCTCTTCATCGGTGATATCGCCGAAGCGCACCCGCTTAAATCCGCTTTCCTCAAACACACGGGCGACCTCAGACTTACCCGCACCCGCCATGCCAACGATTGAAACAACTTTCATACGGATAATTATAGAGAAAGCGCTACCGATACGCAATGAAAGAACTTGCCCTCACTTTTGAGCGGGACTTGTCCGATTCTATCAGGACTCCTCAAGACGGTAGAGACCATATGTTATAATCGGGCAGGTTTGGGGGTAAAGATGCCTGAGGCTGTGAACCTCTCCCGCCAGATGAAAGAAAAACTGCCCAAGGAGATGCTGGACTTTCTGTGTCTGGCGAGGAACATTGCTATGGGCAAGGGTGAAAGCCTTTATCTTGTCGGCGGAATAGTGCGCGACCTCATGCTGAGTATGACGAGCTATGACATTGACCTTGTCCTTCAGGGCGATGCGCCGGCTCTGGCGGAAGAGCTTGCCGTAAAGCTCGGGGCGAAGCTCACTATTCATCCCCAGTTCGGCACCGCCACACTCAATTGGCACGAGTGGACGATTGACCTGACCACCTCCCGGGAGGAGACCTATGCCCGCCCCGGCGCTCTACCCACCGTGAAGCCTGGCATTCTCCGGAGCGACCTCTTCCGACGGGACTTCACCGTGAACGCCATGGCGGTCTCACTGAGTGAGAATAGCTGGGGCGTGCTGATTGACCCCTACGGCGGGAGAAGAGACCTTAATCAGAGGCTTATCCGCATCCTCCACGAAAAGAGCTTTATGGACGATGCCACCCGCATCTGGCGGGCAGTCCGCTACGCCACGCGCCTGGACTTCACTATTGAAGAAGAGACTCTAAAGCTCCTCAGACGGGACACTGGCTTCCTTGATACGATTAGCGGCGACCGCATCCACTACGAAATCGAGTGCGTCCTGAAAGAGGCCTTGCCGGAGAAGGCACTCGGCTATGCCTACGAGCTTGGCATTCTACAGAAGGTTCATCCATCACTGAAGGCGGGCAAGTGGCTTACGGATAAATTCCGGAAGGCTAAAGAGTCAACCTCACCGGGTAAACCGCCGATGGGGCTTTACTTAGCCCTTATGACCTACAGGCTTAAAAGCGATGAGTTAGAGCAATTTATTTCATTCCTCCGCTTTGAAAAAGGGGTAACGCGGACTTTGCGGGAGGTAAACGAGCTTAAAGGTACGCTATCTTCGCTGGCTAGACCCAATCTTATGCCAAGCCGTATCTATAAGCTGCTTCACGGCTACTCGGCAGAAGCGATGCGGGCGGCGCTCATTGCCAGCGCCTCAGCGAGAGCCAATGAGCGCATGAAGCTCTATCTGGACAGTCTGCGCTTCATCAAGCTCTCTCTCACCGGCGACGACCTGAAAAAAATGGGCGTGCAGGAAGGTCCCCGGATGAAAGAGATTTTAGCCCGCCTACTTGAGGCAAGGCTGGACGGTAAGGTGAAGGATAGGGAAGAAGAGGAGAGGCTGGTAAGGGAAATTATACAAAATCCTAAGGGGTAGAAGCTGGGCTCTGCTTCCGGTGTCGTTTAGTGCGTTTGGCATTATCAACCGTTCTCATAAGGTGGTTAGCCCACACAAGAAGTTCAAGTGCAACCTCAGGTGAGTCCACTTTTTGGTGTTCGTGTGCGCGAGGGTTCCTTATTCCAGTCATACATCCGCCAAATATCTGCATGTATCCAACTTGCTCATCCTTTTCGGATTTGGTTTTCAAGTTATTCAATTTCAGCATTGGATTCTTTTCGCTGAACACTTGGTTCATCAAGTCTGACCCATCACTAGCACAACCAGATTTAGTCTTAATGATGTTATTAAGACATTTATATGCCTCTTCCACTGCGCGAGCATAGTACCCATCTTTGAACAGGTTGTTCGTTGCTTTTCGGAGTTCTTTGTCAGTAACCAGAGTATCATAAAGCTCCTGAGCTGTTGTAAGCTTCGCATATGCAGGTTTGGTAACAGACGAAACTCCAAGCCTCAGCTTCTCTATATCTGACTGCAAGTGTCTTGAATTACGAAAGACTACTTCTAATTCCAAATGTCCATCCATTTATACCATAGACAACCTTTACTTGCTCGAAGTATCCCCGTAAAAGTGGCGTCTCATACTAGCGAATATCTGTTCAATTTGCTCCGGAGTCGTTTCAGGGGAGATGTGAATTTGGAAATCAATGTGAATAGAGGGCTGGTCTGCTTTTCCTTGAATCTGTGGAGTAGGAATCTTATCCTTCTCAGTTTTCTGTTCGACTTTTGTTTTTTCAGCCTTGCCAGAGGTAGCTACCCTAGACCTTGGTACACTTGAAGGCGTCCACTTCGCGGGATCCTTGCGGTAGCTGATGAAGTCATTGAAGGCAATTCGTGCACGATTCGCATAGGTTCGAAGTGTCACTGGCTTAACCTTGTTAACAGCTAAATTACTATGCCTTAGAATGACATTTTCTAAGTCAATCTGAGAAAGGTCGGCCGCCTCCTTCTCATCCAAAATCCCAAATACCTCATTACAGGCGATTTTCCGTGCCCGAGCAGTAGCTTTCTTGAGCAAGCCTTTCTCGGAAGCAAAATCAAGGAATTCAAGAAGAGCTTCCCTGCTGAATGTCTTTGCTCCTTGCATATACGCCTCCTAAAGACTACTTGATACGTAATATAGCAGGAAATAAACAGTTGTCAATACGCTATTCTTCGAAAAGACTACAGTCTCTGTTATTTCCTACTTCACTTCCCTAAACCGACTCCTGGGCGCGCCACAGACGGGGCAGCGGTCGGGGGCAGCACCGCCAACGGTATAGCCGCAGCCCTGGCAGACATAGTAAGGCTCATCTTTAATATCCTGCCCCCTGTTTAAGGCTTCCAGTGCCTTCTGGTAAAGCCCATGATGGATTTCCTCAACCTTATTAGCGTAGCCAAAACCCACCAGAGCACGCTTGTTACCATCGGCTTCAGCCTGCTTGATGAACTCCGGGTACATCTTACTGAACTCATAAGCCTCCCCGGCAATGGCTGCCTCCAGATTGGCTTTGGTGTCCTTAATTTCACCGAGGGTCTGGAGATGGCTCCGAGCGTGCACCGTCTCCGCTTCCGCAGTGGCTTTGAAAAGACGGGCGATGCCAAGACAGCCTTCTTTTTCTGCCTGCTCCGCAGAAAAAAGGTAGCGCCGGTTTGCCTGACTTTCACCGGCAAAGGCTGCCTTGAGGTTCTCTTGTGTGTTTGCCATCTTGTTCCTCCTTCTAAATTTCAATCGGTTGGGTCGGTTCCGCCAGGTAACACTCCAGGTTCTCTTTTTTCAGATTCTGATAGATTCTTTCGGCTTCGTTTTTAGACCTCGTTATGGTGAACATGGCGGGGCCCGTGCCGGTGAGATGAATCTCTTTCGCTCCGGCGGCAAGAAATTTCTGCGAGTAAACATTAAGCTCGGGGAAGTAATCAAAGGCGAATCTCTGGAAGCTGTTATGAAAAGAAAGACCAGTTGCCTCAGTCATCCCCGTCTTCAGAAGACGCACCAGCGCTTTCGTCCGAGTTTCTATCTGGGCACTGATACTGTAATAGGTGGTTGGTAAACCGGCGTAGAGCCGGGCAGTCTTGTCGGGCAGGGTGGCTATATCCGGCTTCAGGATGACGAACCACAGGTGAGGCAGGGCTGGTAGAGGCTTGACCTTCTCGCCCCGTCCTGAGATTAGCACTGTACCGCCGTAGAGAAAAAGAGGTATGTCTGAACCGAGACGCGCGGCTAAGGCGTGGAGAGAATCCCGCGACAGCCTGAGTCCCCAGAGCTGGTTGAGCCCGATAAGGACACAGGCGGCATCACTTGAGTCTCCGCCCAGTCCCGCGCCCAGAGGGATATTTTTCTCAATTTCAATGGTTACGCCCCTGGCACAGGATGTAGCCTCTCTGAGCAGAGCCACCGCCTTGGGCACCAGACTCATTTCAGGTTGCCAGCCAGGACTACTTGAAAAGAAGCTGGTTGATTCGCTCAGGCGAAAGCTCAGGCGGTCGTAGAGGCTTACCGTCTGCACCACACTCTCTATCTCGTGGTAGCCGTCATCCCGCCGTCCCAGCACCTCAAGAGTCAGGTTCAGCTTGGCGGGCGCGAGAAGCGTCAGGGCTTCAGTCATGGGCTTCCCCCGAGTAGCTCCGGTAGAGCCTGAGCCACTCCTCCAGGCTAAGGGTCTCGGCTCGCCTTTCCGGGGCGATGTCAGCCTTCTTAAGCAGGGGCAGGATTTCGGTTTTAGGACGTCTGAGCCCCTGGGCGAGGGAGTTAGCCAGCTGTTTGCGGTTGGCGCAAAATCCCGCTCTCACCAGCCCGAAAAAGTCCTTTTCATCTTTCGGCGGGAGCTTCGGCTCGGCGAAGACATCTATCTTGAGGATGGCAGAATCAACCTCCGGCGCCGGGAAGAAGCACTGCGCCGGCACGTAGCTTACAATTTTCGGTGCGCCGTAGAACTGCACGCTCACCGCTAGGAGGCTCATCTCGCCGGGCACGGCGGAGATAGCCCGGGCAACCTCCTTCTGCACCATGACCACCATGAGCGATGGTTTGAACTTCGCCGTGAGGAGGTGCCGGAGCACGAAAGAAGTGATGTAGTAGGGCAGATTCGCCACGACCTTGTAGCTATCAGCGGCAACGTTAGCCGGCAGTGACGGGGATACATCATTCAATAACACCTCTGGCGTAATCTTGAGGATGTCGCCACTCACAATGGTCAGGTTAGTGGCAGACTTAAGCTCTTCTTTCAGGACTCCAGCCAGACGCTCGTCCAGCTCAACGGCGACGACCCAGCCGGCAGACTTAACCAGTTCCTGTGTCAGGACGCCGAGCCCCGGACCTATCTCCAGCACCAGGTCTGAGCCTTTAATCTCGGCGGCGGCAAGGGTGCGCCGGAGCACCCCCGAATCAACCAGAAAGTGCTGTCCCAGCCTTTTCCGGGCGTAAATCCCCGCCCGACGCATGAGTCTTCTGGTTTCGCCCAGAAGGGAGGCGAGCTTATCTTCTCTGTCTAATTCCATTTTAGCTTTCAAATTTAGACGCCGTGACTCAGGCGGGTGATAAGTCTCAGGGGCAGCTGCTGTTTAAGCATCTTTCCCTGCGTCCTCTGAATATCGTAGGGCACACGGCGGTTATCCACTATCCCCGTCCCGGTGTCGAGGGTAGCGTAGCTGGCGCGGGGGTCGCCGTTACGGGGTTGCCCCACGCTGCCGGGGTTCAGGATGAGCGGCGTCTTTTCTGGCTCAGCCATCTTGCCCGGCGCGGGGTAGCGAAAGAACACCTCCCCTGACCCGTCACGCCAGATGGCAAGCGGAATGTGGGAGTGTCCGACAAGAAGGACTCGGGTCGCGAAACTCACGAAGTTAGCCTCGGCGCTCTGGGGAGATACCAGATACTCCCATAGCGGGTCGCGGGGGCTGCCGTGTACCAGGGTAAAGTCGTCTTTGATTAACTTGAGCGGTAAATTACCCAGGTACTCAATATCTTCCGGGGTAAGTCTCGTTCCCGTCCACTGGCAGGCGTAGGCGGCGTCGGGATTGAAATCTAGGGTATCAAGTTTACCGATGGCGGCAAAGTCGTGATTACCGGCTACTGAGATATGCTGATACTGACGTAAGAGCTCAATGCACTCATGAGGGTCAGGCCCGTAGCCAACAATGTCCCCCAGGCACCAGACTTCACTGACGCCGTCATGATGCTCAATGTCAGCCAAAACTGCCTGAAAAGCCTCAAGGTTTGAGTGGATGTCAGCCAGGATAGCGTAACGCATCTAAAGAAATATAACATCTTTTCGGGGCACTTGCCAGAGACTTGTAAGGTGTCTATTGTGCGCTCACCCTTCGACTGGCTCAGGATGAGCGTAGCCGAGAGACTCTCATGGCGTGCTTTCAACCGGTGACCATCGGTTTGTTAGCTTCTGTGCCTTGATGCTATAATTCAGGGCGTGGAAAAAGAAGACCCGGGTTTCTGGCGGAAACTGTCATTGGGCGTGAGTCTGGCGCTGGTCATCGCACTCGTCGCCACCGCCCGCCTCTGGTCTGAATTGAATGCCCTGAAAACCCGTCCTGCGCCTGCCGCTCCAGAGAATGTTGCCGGGAGCGCCGGTCAGAAAGAGAGCCCCAACGTTCTTCCAAGCTATGCGGAGCTCAGGGGGGAAATCAACCGGCGGTTAGGCATAGGGGAGGACGCCATAAGCTTCGTTACCCCTCAAAGCCCCGCTGTTACTGCCGCAGTCAAGGAGATTACCAGTGGCTATAAAGAGAACTCAAGCGAGTTCTGGCGGGACTGTGACAACATCTTCCGCTGGGTTACCCAGAACGTGAGCTACAGTCCGGACACCTACACCCTGCTTGTACCTGAGTCGCCCGACGCCGGACTAAAATGGGTGGATGAGTTCTGGCGTACTCCCGAAGAGACACTGAAAGACAAGGCAGGAGACTGCGAAGACCTTTCGGTGCTTCTCGCCAGCATGCTCCTCAACTATAACGAGGGGAGGTACAGCGTCTGGGTGGTCGTCATCGGGAACGAGGCTGTGTCCCATATCGCCGTGGCGCTGCCCGTGGCAGGCAAGATGCTGACCATCATGGACCCGACCGCCTTCTATATCACCGGGCCCACCGGTTCCGTCCTAAGTTCCCGTGAGGTTGACGTCGCCGTAAAGGACTGGCTCAGCCACTGGGAAGAAAAGATGCCTGGCGCCCGCATCAAAGCTGTCTTCAACAACGAGTTCTACAAAGATTTTTTGAGCACCCAGGCGTTTATCAACTGGGCGAACAAAGAAATAGACTAGTCAGCATTTTTTGATGCCCAGTTTGTTATAATAACGGATATGAGCGCGGGGAAACTGCTTATTATTTTTGGTGTCATTCTGATACTGGTCGGACTCTGGCTCACCTTCGGAGCAAGAATTCCTTTGCTGGGGAAGCTGCCGGGGGATTTCACCTTCGGTAAAGGCAACTTCCGCTTCTACTTCCCCCTGGCTACCTCTATCCTCCTGAGCCTTTTGCTCACCCTCATATTCAGTATCTTCTCCAGGTTATTCAAGTAGGAGTGCCTCTCTCTAGGGAAATAGCTAAGTAAAATGACAATTGAAGAATCATTAATCGTGCCCGTAGATGTAGTATAATGCTACTAGAGGAACGCAAAATAGATGCTGCCGCTTTCAGACCCCGACCTGATTACCCGGCGACGCCCCACCATAAACATTGTGCTGATTAGCCTCTGCACGCTGGTCTTTATCTATGAACTTACCCTCGTGGGAATAAGCCGTGAGGTTTTTTTCTATAAGCTGGGCTTTATCCCCGTCGAGCTTACCCGGGGCACCACTCTGCACATGGTACCTACCCCGTCGGAAAGCATTGACGTTACCTCTCCCATCCCCGACTGGATGACCCTCTTCACCTCAATGTTCATCCACGAGGGCTGGCTCCACATCTTGGGCAACATGCTCTACCTCTGGGTCTTCGGCGACAACATCGAAGACCGCCTCGGCCACTTTAAGTACCTTGTTTTCTATCTTGCTGCCGGTCTTTTCGCCGCTCTGCTCCAGACGCTAGCCAACATGAACTCAGACATGCCCAATATCGGTGCCTCAGGCGCCATCGCCGGCGTCCTCGGTGCCTACATCGTTTTCTTCCCTTACAGCCACATCCGCACCATGGTCATCTTCTTTTTCATCACCTTCATCCGCATCCCGGCGCTGGTTCTTCTGGGCTTCTGGTTCTTTTTACAGTTCGCCAGTGGTGTCGGCTCGATAGGGCTGGCTGACCTGGACGGTGTTGCCTACTGGGCACACATCGGCGGCTTCGTTTTCGGCATGAGCGTCGCCTTTATCTGCAAGATTGCCACCCGTCATAAGTATCGGGAGATACATCCCGTAGCATAACGAGTTACACTGTATGCTCCAGGACAATCCTTATGCCGATAGCGATAAGGATGAGCCCACCTACGAGCTTGGAGCGCTCACCCAGAAGCTTACCCGCTCTTCTCCCCAGAAGAAAGGCGGCTCCCGTGACCAGAAAGGTAACAACGCCGAAGATGGTGCTGGCAAGAAGGATATTTAGCTTGAGCAGAGCCAGGCTGAGACCAACGGCAAGGGCATCGATGCTGGTGGCGACGGCAAGCGTCAGAAGAAGAATTCCCCGCGAGATGTCGCCGCCTCTGCCCGGCGCCTCATCGCCGTGGAAAGACTCCCAGACCATGCGCCCGCCGACGATGGCGAGGAGCAGAAAAGCCACCCAGTGGTCGTAGGCTGAGATTATGTCAACGATAGTCCTGCCGGCAAGCCAGCCCAGAACCGGCATCAGAAACTGAAAAAAACCGAAGGCGAGGGAGACGCGACCTGCCTCCCCAGCGACAAAACGGCTCCGGGAGACACTGAAAGCGAGGACGACAGCAAAGCAGTCGGTGGAGAGGCTTAAACCGATAAGAGAGATAGCAACTAAGCCCATAACAGTTCAGAAAAAGACGCCGAATTCACCCAGGATAACGACCATTAGGGGGTATTAAACCAGCCCGAAAAGCTCTCGCTCAGGGTCTCCCCGCCGCTGATTATCCGGGTTACCACACGGGCATACCTCCCTGGCGGCGCCTGAAGGTACATTTTAATTGACTCCTCTTCCCCAGGTGCCAGGGTAAACCGACTGCTTTCCTGGGTGTTTAATAGACTCCCCTCCCCGACATCAAAACCCGCCAGAACGTAGCAGTCTTTAGCCTCAGCCGTGCCCAAGTTCTGAATACTCAGACTAACATTAAGGGAAGTGCCCACTCCGGAAGCATCCATAGACTGGGTCACCACCGGCACCGGCGTCATGTCAAAGAGATGGGGGCCAAGTCTCTTCAGGTCATCAGGAAGCTCGCCTATCTCCCAGCCACTATCGGTAACCTCAATGTAGTAATAATCAACGCCATTCAGCGGGAAAGAGGTGCCCTTCATTCCTTCCTGAGCCTGTATTCCCAGAGAGCCATGGTCGGGGAAGACGACAAGGGCTACCTTATAGCCCAGCTTAATCAGGATAGAGGCAAGCAGAATGGCCTTGTCCTCGCAGTCGCCAGTGCCATCCACAAGGAGTTCAACCGGGTAGCGGGGATACTCTTCGATACCGATGGTTGCGACATCCAGACGGTAGGGTATAGCCTGCACCATGGCTATCACCAGTTCAACTGCACCCAGCTTGCTCAGGTTCTCCCGCTGAGCTACGCCTTGCAACTCGGATGCCATGGAACCCGCCAGTGCGTCATCCAGCGGGTGCGTGACATACACCGTGTAGTTTTCTGTCATTGGTCTGGGTAGTCCCCGGTAGTAGAGGTAGAGTGCCCGGGCTACTTTTATCTCCCAGGTCCAGGTATTACCGGCATACTCCCAAGCGAGCTTGCGGGTTTCGGGTTCGGGTGCTGGCGATTCGCCACTAATCCCCGGAGGTAGTTGCATTTCCGGTATCGTTTTCAGGGCAATAACCCTGGGCTTAGGCGACTCCGACGGAGTCGGAGACTGGACTGTTGGTGTCATTTCCGGTGACGGCGTTACCGGTGAGGGCGAGGCCGGCGCCGGGGGTTGCGCAGTACAGCTGGAGGTAAACAAACTGAGAGAGAGAAACAGGTCTAAGAACCTGAAGTTTTTCATTGCGCTATATCGTATTCGTTCCGAGTCTGAATGTCAAACACCGTTGACAGCGGGCTTCGGCGTGGTATGATACCTTCAAGCACAGAGATGTAAGGAGGGATTATGGCAGTTTTCAAATACGACCATCTCCATGTTACCAGCCCCGACCCCACCAGACTTCTCGAGCTCTGCCAGAAGGCGATGGGAGCGAAAATCACCCGTGAGCAGACTCTCGCCAGCGGCGCCCGGTCGTGGGATGTAGACCTTGGCGGGCTAGTCATCCGCATCTCTGGCTCTACCGGTGCCGATGAGGCGCTCAAAAAAGAAGGTAAATCGGTCACCGGTTTACACCACCTTGCCTTTGCGGTAAACGACCTGGGAGAGGCGACCGCCGGACTTCTTCAGAGAGGTGCCACCTTCCTCATGCCCCCCACAGAACCCAGCCCGGGAAATAAGGTCGCATTCATGAGAACCGCCGAAGGCGCTCTTTTTGAGCTACTTGAGAGAAAGCCCTGAGGCTGGTTTACGGGCTATCTCGTTTATTATGCCGAGCAGGTGAACTCACTGCGCTCGCATTGATAGTTCAATTTGAACCTAAAACCGAACGTAAATGAATTCGTTACTGTTGACAAAATCCACATCTATAAGTCATAATAGCCGAAAAAGAGTTGAGGTTTATGCTTAAAATCAGACTGCGCCGGGTGGGTACAATCAAGAAGCCAAGCTATCGGGTGGTGGTGGCTGACGCCCGTTCACCACGCGATGGCGCTTTTGTTAATTCTATCGGGCATTACAATCCCCTGACCGACCCAGAGACGGTGGTCATCGACGAAGAAGCCGCCCTGAAATGGTTGAAAGTGGGAGCTCAACCGACCGACACCGCACGCCGGCTGCTCACCAAGACCGGCATCATGGATAAGTTCAAACAGACCAAGGAGTAAACATGGACGACATGAAGGCACTCATCGAGTACATCGCCAAGTCAATTGTCAATGCCCCCGACCAGGTCGTGGTCACCGAAGAGCAGGGTGAACAGGGCACGGTGCTCAAACTGCAGGTCGCCGATGACGATAAAGGCAGAGTAATTGGCAAACAGGGACGCATCGCTGAAGCCATGCGTACCCTTATCAGGGTGAAGGCAGCCAAAGCCGGCACCAAGGCTACCCTTGAGATAATCTAGACTGATAAGACGGGAGATACTATTTTAGTATCCCCCGTCTATTTTCTGTCTGTTTTAAGCCTTCGCCACCAGGCGGTACTCACTGACATCCCAGAAGCCGTAGCCATCCCGGGTGACGGGCTTGCCCTTCGGAATCTCCAGTCTCTTTTTAAAGGTGGGGCCGTCCACGACCAGGGTATGGTATTCACCGCGCTCACCCGCAATGTCGACTTCCCGGCGGCTCAGGTAGCTCACAAATGCCCTGTCCACCGGCTTCCCCAGCCATTCCGGAGCGACCCGGGTGAGGTCGCAGGTAACGATAATAGCTTCAAAACCAGCCCCGATGAGGCTATGAACCACTTCGGCGGGGGCTTTTCCCCAGAGCGGCTCCAGAGACTGGATGCCCAGGTCGCGGCAGACCCTCTCCACCCAGAGTTTATCCAGATAGATGTCACCGAATATCATCCCTTCCACCCCACCCGGCAAAAGACTCCCCACCGCCTCTTTGAACTCTTTCTCGTAGCCCGCGGCGGTCGTCTCCGGCCGGAGGAGAGGCACGCCAATGGCTTCGCTCTGGAGCTGAATCAAGCGGGGCAGGACGCCGTGAAACCTCACTCTTCCTGTCTCCCGGGCGACAAAGTTGATGAGGCAGGATACTTCATAGCCTGCCTCAAGCGCCAGGTAGTGGGCAAAGGCGCTGTCCTTACCCCCGCTCCAGGAAACAACGTAGCTAATAGATTCTACTCAGAATAATACAGTCCCTGAATAAATTCAGGGACTGTAAATACTTTCAACAGTGGTTAGTGCCCTGTCGGCTAGGACTTGCGCTTGTCAAAGTCCTCCAGGTCAAGGGTGTTGATGAAGTCATAGAAAGCCGATTTCTTCATCTCATCCTCGCTGGGCTTTTTCCTTTTCTCTCTCTCCTTTTCCTTCGCCGGAGGCGGCTCGGTTACCTCCTCCTCGCCGATGGGTTTACCGGTCTCTTTGTCCAGAAGGATGCTTGCCCTGTCCAGCACCGATTCCTCGGCGTAGATGGGCACGCCCAGCCTTACCGCCAGAGCCATGGCGTCGCTGGGCCTGGCATCTATCTCAAGCTGGCTGCCATCAACGCTCATAATAATCTTGGCGTAGAAGGTATCACTCTTCAGGTCGCAAACAATGATGGAGCCGACCTTAGCCCCTAGGGTTTCAATCACCGAGCAGAGCAGGTCATGGGTCAGCGGTCTGGGTACGGACATGCCCTGAAGTTTTACCGCGATGGCTTCGGCTTCGGCTGGACCAATCCAGATGGGCAGATAACGCTCGGCGTTCTTCTCCTTCAAAATCACAACCCGCTGGTAATTGACCATGCTGATGCGGATGCTGTCAATCGTCATCTCAACCATACCCACACCTCCTCTAGAGCCACAGAAGATACCAAATTCTACCCCTAAGCCAAACCAGTGTCAAATTAAGCAGGGAGAAATTAGAACATTAGCACTGCCGCGCTGTTAGACAACACTGAAGTGCTGGGTAAGTGCTCCAAGTGGTTATCCTTCAGAGTCAGGCGGAAATCTTCACCGCATAGTCCCTGAGCACCCTGGCATACTCCTTTAAGAAGCCACCAAACTCCTGGGTGAGTAAAAGCTGTGCCAGCTTGAGCCAGGCGATGGGAACCTGGTTCGGTCCCGGGGAGACGTTATTGAGTCCCAGCCCGTAGCACACCTCGAGGGAATCGGGGTCGGCGGCGTGCTCACCGCAGATACCGAACTCGTAGTCCGGCTTGACCGACCTCGCCTGAAGCACCGCCAGCGCCATCGCCTTGGCGACGGGCCCGCTCCGGTCAATGGTGATAAAGGGGTCTTCCTTGATAATCTCCGCCTCCAGATAGCGGGGCAGGAAGGTGGTTGAGCCGTCTTCACGGCTCCAGCCCATGACCGTCTGAGTGAGGTCGTTGGTGCCGAAAGAGCCGAAGTCAGAGAACTGCGCCAGGTTATCCGCCTCAAAGGAGGCGCCCGCCAGCTCGAACATGATACCCAGCCGGTAGCGGTTATCGCCCGCCTCGGAGTTGCCGCCCCGGTTGAAGCCGCAGTTCTCCGCCTCCTCGGCGACCAGTCCGCCTATCTTCATAATCTCCCGCGCCAGGAAGACCTGCGAAAGTTCAATGTAAGGGGTGACGAACCTGCCGTCTGCCTCCGCCCGGCTGTTCACCTCTTTGGTGGCGTTGAAGATAGCCCTCGCCTGCATGCGGAAAATCTCGGGATGGGTGATGGCCAGCCTTATGGAGCGCTGTCCCAGCATCGGGTTACGCTCCTGATAACTATCTATCGCCTCAATAAGCTGCTTGGTATCAAGTCCTGTCGTCTGAGTGAGTTCCCCCAGCCTTTCTTTATTCTTGGCGTTGGAGAGAAGCTCGTGCAGAGGGTAATCAAGGAGTCTGATGATGACGGGCTTGTCCTGCATGACCTGATAGAAGGCGAGGAAGTCGCGGGTCTGCATCTCCTCGAGCTTTTTCAGGGCTTTCTCTTTGACTATCGGGTCTTTCGCCAGCACCCATGACTGGATGGTGAGCGCCCGGTTCTCGCCGGGGAGCTTGTCCTCCAGGAACATGCGCTCGGTTCGGGCGAGCCCGATGCCCTCCGCCCCGAATTGGAGCGCCCGCTTCGCCTCGTCGTCGTCATTGGCATTGGCATAAACATGCATCTTGGTGTCATATGACTCCATCTCGCTCTCAACCACCTCATAGAGGAGCTTGAGAAAGTTCTGCAGGTCGGGGTCGTTGGCGTCGGGACTGGTGAGCTTCGCCTGGTAGTGGAGGACCTTGCCCCGGCTCCCGTCCACGCTCACGAAGTCACCCTCTTTGATGACCACCTCTTCGCCCCGCCGGTTGCGGTAGGTAATCTGCCCCTTTTCCTCGTCAATAGCGATGCCGGTACCGGCGGCGCAGGGAATACCCTTGTTCCGGGCGACCACGGCAGCGTGGCTCGTCTTACCACCCCGCGCCGTGGCGACCGCCTGGGAGGCGACCATCCCCAGATAGTCTGCCGGGTCGGTTTCCACACGGCAGAGGACAACCGGCTCACCCCGGGCGTGGTAAGCGAGAGCGGTCTTGACATCAAAGACCACCCGTCCCACTCCCGCCCCGGGCGAAGCGGCTACCCCCATGGGTCCCGGGTTGATGATAACATCATCCCACCTTACTCCGGCTTCCTTCATGGCGTCTTCGTCTATCATCGGGTGCAGTAGCTGCTGCATGTTCTCCGTGGTGACACGCATCACCGCTTCCTTCATCGGGATGAGCCCTTCCTGGACCATGTCATAGCTTGACCTGATGTTGCCGCGTCCCGTCATCTTGCCGTTTCTGGTCTGGAGCATATAGAGCTTGCCCCGCCAGACGGTAAACTCCACATCCTGCACATGCTTCATCTCTTGCTCAAGCAGGGTAAAGACCTTGAGCAGCTCGTCATAGGCCTGGGGCACGAACTTCTTCATATCGCCGATGGGATAGACATTACGTCTGCCCGAGACCACATCCTCCCCCTGCCCGCCGAGCAAGAACTCGCCGTAAGGGTTCTCTTTTTCATGTACACCCGTCACCGGGTCACGGGTAAAGGCGACCCCCGTTCCACAGTTTTCGGCGTTCTCATTGCCGTAGACCATGGCCTGAACGGTGACACCGGTAAAAGTCCTCTCCGGCAGATGGTTGTCCCTGAGATAGCTGCGTGCTTTCTCGCCCAGGGCGGAGTCAAAGACACTGCCGATTGCCTCCCTGAGCTGTAGCGCCGGGTCCTGGGGTAGTCCCCTCCGGTTGTGCTTGCGGTACAGCCCCCGGTACCTTTCAATGAGAGACTCGAGATGGGCTGAACTCAGGTTTAGCTCCTCAGTCACCCCCATTTCGGCTTTGAGAGCGTCATAGATGTCCCGGAACTCTTTTTTGTCAATATGATAGACATTCTCGCCGAACATCTCGTAGAGGCGGCGGTAGCAATCAAGAATAAACTTTCTCGCCTTCTCGTCGTTATCGTGCCTTCGGATATAGCTATCCACACATCGGTCAGTGAGACCAATGTTGAGTATTGTCTCCATCATGCCGGGCATGGAGATTGCCGCTCCCGACCGTGCCGAGACCAGAAGCGGGTCGGATTCGCTGTCGCCAAAGACCAGCCCGGTTACTTTCTCCAGACGGGCTACGTTCTCTCTAACCTGGGCGAGGAGACCCCGGGGCAGAGCCCGGTCGTGGTCAAAGTAGTAGCTGCATGCCTCGGTGGAGATGGTGAAGCCGGGAGGCACCGGGAGTCCCAGGGCGGTCATCGCCTGAAGCTGAGCGCCCTTGTTACCCAGCAGTTCAACCGGGCGCGGGATAGACTTACCCTCGGTCTCGCCGGCACCGAAAAAATAGGTGTATTTTTTGACCATAATCGGCTCCGTTCTAGGTATCCCGGATACTGTCATATGCTACCCCATTGTTATTTTGCCGTCAATCCAAATAAAAGAGGCCCTCCCGCTTGGGAGGGCCTCGTCTCTTTACCTTCTGGTTTTACTAGCGGCACCGCCTCATGCCAGCCTCCCAAGCGCTTGTGGCGCCAGAATATGTGTAGGAGTAAAACCAGTGGGAGAGTCGGTCTGAGGACATCTTTAACATCGCTCAATAATCTAACCACAAAAACCGCACCCAGTCAACCCCATCGCCATCTGCACGTTCCAATGTCATCGCGAGCGAACTGAAGCAATCCGCTTCCTGCATAGTCGCGAGGGACGGATTGCTTCGGGCTAAAGTCCTGGAGCGACGCCAGCCAAAGCCGAATTATGCCATTAAGCCCGTTCCGACTCTTAAACCGCATTGACGGTGTCGTGCTGGGCAGTTACAATAGCAGTGCCGAACTTATTCCCTCCCTTTTCACCAAGATAAGCCTCGGACTACCCATAGCTCTGGCTAAGGAGGTGCCATGTTAAGGAAATTGTCCCTGGTGCTAGGTTGCTTGCTCGTTGCATTGTTGGCATCCTGTCAGGCAAGTACCACGCAAACGGCGCCAGCAAAGACCGAAGCCGGCTCTCCTGTGCTCAAACCTGCCCTGTTTGTGGTGAGCGACCTCAGCGTATCGCCATCAGAAGTGGTCGCTGGCTCACCGGTAACCATTGAGGTCACGGTAACGAACCAGGGCGAGCTGTCGGGGACTTATGCCGTGACTTTCAAAATAGACGGTATTGAGGTGGGCGCGGAGCAGGTCACTCTAAAAGGTGGCGCTAGCACGAAGGTAAGATTCACCGGCACTAAGTCCGCCGCCGCAACTTATCTGGTAACGGTTAACGGGCAGTCTGGTCGATTTGTGGTCAAGGAGCAACCAAAACCCATAGCCTCGCCACCTCCCTCCGCGGCAACGCCGGCATTGAAGGTAAAATACCTGGCGCATTCATGTTTTTTAATTACTTCGGAGTCCGGGACAAAAATAATTACTGACCCATACCTTACTGGCGGTGAGCTGACCTACGGCGAAGTTGGGGACTCAGCAGATATCGTAACTGTAAGCCACGAACACAGCGACCATAATAATACGGCAGCCGTTGGTGGTAGTCCCCAGGTGGTCAGCCGGGCGAGTGCCGAGGTAAATGGGATAAAATTTAGAGCTATTTCTACTTTTCACGATACCGCTCAGGGCACGGCTAGGGGCAGAAATACCGTGTATTGCTTCGAGGTATCGGGCTTAAAAATCTGTCATTTGGGTGACCTCGGTCATCTCCTTAGTGAAGCGCAGGTATCCGAAATCGGCGCGGTAGATATACTGCTTATTCCGGTTGGCGGGACGTATACTATTAATGCTCCCGTGGCCACCCAGATTTGTGACCAACTCAAGCCCAAAGTCGTAATACCCATGCACTACCTGACGGATAAATGTTCTTACCCCATCGCTAACGTGGATGAGTTTCTGAAGGGAAAGAGCGGAATGAGCCAGCCGGGTGCCAGTGAGGTTGAATTCAAAGCAGGACAGCTTCCGGCGAGCGCCCAGATTATAGTATTGACACCGGCACGCTAGAGTTTTCGGATTATAATTTTATCCTTCAGCGTGCTTATCAGCTTGTCAGTCGTTACCTTTTCCTGACTCGCCGTAGCCATGTCCCTTAGCTGCACCGTTCCCGTCTTGAGCTCCTCTTCCCCGATAATGATGCTCAGGCGCATCCCCAGAGAGTTCGCCTGTCTCATCTGTGCCCGCAGGCTCTTAGCCCCCGGTGCCTGGATGACGCCGATGCCGACCCTTCTCAGGCTCTGCGCCAGCCTGACCGCCTCGTTTCTTGCCGCACCTCCGGTATCGGCAATGAAGACCTGGGGCTGGGGGAGAACTGGGATGGCTGAGTTCTGTCGCTTGAGGTTGAGTATAATGCGCTCAATCCCCGTGGCGAAGCCGACCGCCGGGGTGGGCTTGCCGCCAAGCTCGCTGATGAGATTGTCGTAGCGCCCGCCGCCGCCGATGGTGCTCTGCCCCCCTTCAATCTCGGGCTGAATCTCAAAGACGGTGCGGGTATAGTAGTCCAGCCCGCGCACGAGTCTATGGTTGAGCACAAAGGGAATCCCCAAGATGCCCAGGTATGTCTTGAGCTTCTCAAAGTGCTCCCGGCACTCTGGGCAGAGGTGGTCAACGCTCCTCGGGGCGCTATCGGCTATTTGCTGGCAGGAAGCCTGCTTGCAGTCGAGAAGACGTAAGGGGTTCTTCTCGTAGCGGACGAGACAGTCGCGGCAGATTGCAGTGGTATATTTCTCGTAGTAGTCCTTGAGCGCCCTGAGGTAACCGGGACGGCACTTTTCACAGCCGATGGAGTTAAGCTGGAGCTTTAAGGAGCTTATACCCAGCGAGTTAAAAAACTGCCATGCCATGTCGATGACCTCGGCGTCCAGTGACGGGTCGGCGTCGCCGATGGCTTCGTAGCCGAACTGGTGGTGCTCGCGGAGTCTCCCCGCCTGGGGTCTTTCGTACCTGAAGACAGGGGTGATGTAGTAGAGTTTCACCGGCTGGGGCAGGTTCATCATACCGTGCTCCAGGTAGGCGCGGCAGACGGGGGCCGTCCCCTCAGGCTTCAGGGCAAGCTTGCTACCCCCGAGGTCCTCGAAAACGTACATCTCCTTTTCCACGATGTCGGTACCGGCGCCGACACTGCGCCGGAAGAGGTCAGCGTTCTCAAAGACTGGCGTCTCCAGCCGCCCGTAGCCGTAGCCACGGGCGGTCTCAGCGGCTTTTTCGCTCACGAACTGCCAGTAAGGCTCCAGTTCGGGCAGGATGTCCCCGGTGCCACGCGGTGCCTGATACAATGGTACTCCTTTGGTTCAGTTTAATTGTTGAAAAGGATACAGCATAGTGAATTGGATTGTAAAGGAGAGTCTCCTGTGCTCGTCATGAAAGAAATTGCTTAATCTGATACAATGATGAAACCTAAAATCCGGCAGGAACCGGGTAGGGGAGGACGCGTTGGAAAAGAAAAGGAATTTGACCCCGGCTGAGGCGGCTGATTTAGTCATCAAAGAAATCAAAACTTTCGTCAGGACAAGCCCCAGAAACCTCATGCCAGGGGAGGATAACTACCGCATGTTTGATGAGCCGATGGTAGCTTTTGCCGACGGCGACGACCCGCTTTTTACAGGTTACAAGGAGATTATTGACCCCGCCCATTTCACCCCGCGTGAAACCCTCGGCAAGACTTATAATAAGACGCCCGGCGAACTGCCTTCCCGCATCTCGGTGATAAGCTATATCCTGCCGATTACCGAAAAAACACGCATATCAAACCGAAGCGAGACCAAAGCCCCGAGCCGCCGCTGGTCTTACACGCGCAACTACGGGGAGCCTTTTAATGAGGAACTCAGGAAATACATCGTTGGAATCCTCCGGGGTATGGGTTACCTTGCCGTGGCACCCGGGATTGAGCCGTACTTTACCCGGATACACCGCGGGGGAAAATCGCCTTTCTCCAACTGGTCGGAACGGCACGCGGCTTTTGCCGCTGGGCTGGGGACATTCAGCCTATCCGATGGCTTTATCACCGAACGCGGCATCGCCCACCGCTGCGGTAGCATCGTCACCGATATGACCTTACCTGTGAGCCAGAGAATGGCAAAAACCCCCTATGAAAACTGCCTCTTTTACGTGGATAAAAGCTGTGATGCCTGCATTGCCCGGTGTCCCTGTAAGGCAATCACCCAAAGTGGTCACAACAAACCGCGCTGCGAGACCTACCAGAGGGGTGACCTGAACTATTTGTTCAAGGAATACGAGGTTACCGCCCAGGGGTGCGGCCTCTGCCAGACCGATGTGCCGTGCGAGAGTCGGAATCCGGTGAAGTAGGCGAAGCAACCAGATAATTTCATCGCATATTCTTTGACAAAAGAATCATCGCCCGGCTCACTTCTGTCTCTCTCGTCTAGAGAGGTTATAGATTGTCGTCGCAGGCGAAGTGAGCGAGTCCGTAACCCCATAGGATAAAGCGAAAGATGCTGTTCTCGCCAGTTCTTTTGCAAGGTAGCGGGTAGTTGGGATATACTTGGCTATCAGTCGCAGGGATTCGCCATGAGTATTACTGAGCTTCTGGAAAAGGCTAAAGGCTACCTCTCCCCTCCGCGGCTAGCCACCATTCAGGAAGCCTATGACTACGCCGCCAGAGCCCACGCGGGACAGCGGCGTAAGTCGGGTGAGCCATTCATTGACCACCCCGTGGAGACGGCTTACATTCTCGTCGAGCTTGAGCTTGATGCCAGTTCAATCGTAGCTGCCCTGCTCCACGATGTGCCCGAGGACGCCGGCATACCGTTAAGCGAAATTCAGTCCCGTTTCGGTGAAGAGGTCGCCAGGCTCGTTGACGGCGTGACCAAGCTGACCAAGCTCTCCCAGCAGGCTTCCGGTGAAGCCGTTGCCAGCGATACCCAGGTGGAGAACCTGAGGAAGATGCTGGTGGCTATGGCGGAGGACATCAGGGTTGTCTTCATCAAGTTGGCGGACAGGCTACATAACATGCGTACCCTGCACGCCCTCACCCCCGGGGAGCAGCGCCGCATCGCCGAGGAGACCCTTGAGATTTATGCTCCCCTGGCCAATCGATTGGGGGTCTGGGAACTCAAATGGCAACTTGAGGACCTCGCCTTCAGCTACCTGGAGCCGGAAGCCTACGGCGAGATTTCGGGGATGCTGGTCTCGCGCCGTCAGGAGCGTGAGGAGTTCATCGGGAGGGTAATCGCGATTTTACAGGCGGAGTTTGCCAAAGCCGGGCTCCGTGCCGAGATTACGGGTCGCGCCAAACACATCTACAGCATCCATGAGAAGATAGAGAAGTACCAGGCGATAGGCCGGGACTTCGATGATATCCATGATCTTGTAGCAATCCGGGTGCTGGTGAGCACGGTGACCGACTGCTATACCGCAGTCGGTATCGTCCATAACCTCTGGCACCCCCTCCCCGGCGAGTTTGACGACTACATCGCCAACCCCAAGCAGAACGGCTATCAGTCTCTCCACACCACCGTCATGTGCCTGGGGGCAACCCCGCTTGAGGTTCAGGTGCGTACCCGTGACATGCACTATATCGCCGAGTACGGCGTCGCCGCCCACTGGCGCTATAAGGAAGGGGAGAAGCAGGACACCGGCTATCAGGACAAGCTCTCCTGGCTACGTCAGCTGGTGGAGTGGCAAAGGGAGCTCTCCGGGGCGGAGGAGTTCATGGAGTCGGTTAAGACTGATATCTTCAATGACCAGGTCTTTGTCTTCACCCCGAAGGGAGAAATCAAGAATCTGCCCAAGGGTTCAACGCCTCTTGACCTTGCCTACCGCATCCATACCGAGCTGGGCCATCACACCGTTGGGGCAAAGGTGAACGGGCGCATGGTGTCGCTCACCTACACCCTGAATAATGGTGATGTGGTCGAGATTCTCTCGGCTAGAGATGCCAAGGGACCCAGCATGGACTGGCTCAGCCCGCACCTGGGTTACGTCAAAAGTTCGCACGCCCGCACCAAAATAAGGCAGTGGTTCAAGAAACGGGAGATGGTGGAGAACATCGAGCGGGGCAGGAAGATTCTGGAAAAGGAGTTGAGGCACCTGGGCATCAAGCTGAGTGAGCAGGAAGCCATCGCCGGGAAGTTCAAGTATGAGAAGGTAGACGACTTCCTTGCCGCTATCGGCGACAGCAGTATCTCCACCCAGCAGATTGTCTCCAGGATAGCCGGCGAGGAGAAACCATCTAAGCCGGTGCCTGAGACAACCGTGGCTCCGGCGGAGACGATTGACTCGACAATTAAGGTGCTGGGCGAGGGGGACGTGCTCACCCGGCTCGCCCGGTGCTGCCGCCCGGTGCCCGGGGACGCCATTATCGGCTACATCACCCGTAACCGGGGAATTACTGTTCATCGCACCGATTGCTACACCATCACCCGCGAGAAAGAGAAAGAGCGTCTGGTTCAGGTTGACTGGGGGAAGACCGATGCCGCCTATCCGGTCAAAATCAGGGTTGAGGCCCAGGACCGGGTGGGGCTGATGCGAGACATCACGACCATTGTCGCCGAGGAGAAGGTCAACATCACCAACGTCAGCTTGGATGAGCATGGCGACCACACCGTTACCCTCGATTTCACCCTGGAGACCAGGGGGCTCAGCCAGCTCAGCGGTCTCATGCTCAAGATTGAGCGCGTGAGAGGGGTGACCGGGGTCGCCCGTATCGGCGGTCAGGCAGTTAGCCGGGATAGTGCTTAGGCCGGAAAACGTGTATAATATTTCTCTGTAAGTTCTTCATCGCGAATGTATGCCATAGGAGGTAATTTGGCAAACACGAAATCAGCACAGAAACAGATGAGGGTCAATAAGCGAAGGGCGGCGGTGAACCGTGGGGTTAGAAGCCATGCCCGCACCGCCGTGACTAAGGCAGAGGGTCTCATCTTTGCCGGCGAAATGAAGACGGCAAAGACAGCGGTTGATGCCGCCCTGAGCACACTGGACAAGACGGCGGCAAAGGGAGTTATCCACCCCCGGAACGCGGCGCGGCGCAAGTCCCGCCTCATGAGGAAGTTGAATCAGGCTAACAAGCCGGCCGGCGAAGCCAAGTAGTTGGCAAGGGGGTGGTTTTCTAGCTTCATTATGGTTGACAAGGGCGCTTTTTTTGTGATAGATTGCGGGGGCGTGAGCACGTCGGGTCGGGAAAGTTCCTCGGAGAGCCTCAGATTTCTTTTTGACTGAGGCTACCCGTTTTTTGTTTATCTGGAAAGGAGGTGAGTGGTAGATTTACGTAGTTAGCCCTGTCTTGAGCCCGTGCCGGGACAAGGCTCAAGGACGGGGCATCTGGTATCACCACGATAATCAATGGAGGTAACGTATGGCACCGATTAATGTCTCCGATATGGTTGCCAAGATTCTCAAGGAAGAAGGTGTTGAGTGGTGGGCGGGGGTACACGGGGGTCATGTCTGGCAGCTCATTATGTCCGTTTCCCGAGAAGGCATAAAGATGTACCATGTACGCCACGAGCAGTGCGGCGTCTTCATGGCTGACGGTTATGCCAGAGTTACCAAGAAACCTGGCGTTTGCTTTGGTACGGCTGGACCCGGCTTCAGCAATATGATAACCGGTATCTACATGGCGTATCTTGCCAAGAGCCCGGTCATCTGTCTTTTCGGACAGCATGGCCCCTCGGAAGATAGCTGGGGGCCCTTCCAGGAAGCCTATGCCGAGAAGGTGGCCCCATCTTTTACCAAGTGGACGAGACGCATGGTTGACCCGGGCATGGTTGCCTACTTCCTGCAGCGTGCTTTCCGCGATGCCCTGACCTATCCGGCGGGGCCGGTCGGTATCGAGATACCGACCAACCTGCTCGGTGGGAACGCCGGCGACTATCCCAACCTGCGCGGCTACCTGCCGAAGGGAAAGAGCACCTTCCCAGCTCCCCCCGCTGGCGAGCCTGAGGCTATCGAAAAGGCGGTCCGAATGCTGATTGATGCCAAGAAGCCGGTCGTCATCGGCGGTGATGGCATCTACTGGTCGGACGCCTCAAACGAGCTTAAGGAGTTCATCGAGCTAATCAACTCGCCGGTTCACACCCGGAGAATGGGGCGGGGGGCTGTCCCCGAGACCCATCCCCAGTCCTTCAGCGGCGGTTACCGCGGACCCATCCTGAACCAGGCGGATGTCGTCTGTATTCTCGGTCTCCGGATGAGCATGCTGGAGCACTTCGGCATGCCCCCGACCTACCCGATGCAGGCGCGCTATATCCAGATATCCGAGGACCAGGAGGAGCTGACGACCCGTCTCCCCACCGAGGTCTCCATCTTCGCCAGCCCGAAGGTCGCCCTGAAGCAGATGATTCAGGTCGCCAAAGAAATCCTGAAGGGCAAGAAACCCGACCGCGGTGAGTGGCTTGCCTCCATCCAGAAACTTAAGGCGGATGATACCGCCAAGATAAAGGCAGATGTCGAGAAGGTAAAGAACAATAAGCCGGTTCACCCCGATTTCCTCGCTCAGGAGATACTTGATACCGTAGCCAAGGATGCCACCATAATTCTGGACTCCTTCAGCATGGCAGGCTTTACCACCGATAAGTTCCAGGCAAACTTCGCTGGCCAAATGCTGGATTCGGCAACCTGGGGCGGCGTCGGGCAGGGCGTCGGCATCGGCATGGGGGCTCAACTGGGTCGTCCCGGGAAGCAGGTGATTGTGCTCTTGGGTGACGGCGGGCTGGGCATCGCCGGCTGGGATATTGAGACCGCCGCCCGCTATAACATTCCGGTCTGCTACGTTCTCTTCAACAACAGCGCCTGGATTTCCGACCTGGGGCAGCAGCAAATCATGCCCGATGTCTATGAGCGCGGGGATAAGTGGAACATCACGAAGGATGTCCGCTACGATAAGATTTTTGCTGAGATGGGCTGCCATACCGAGTATGTCACTGAGCCGCAGCAGATTAAGCCGGCTCTCACCCGGGCTTTTAATTCGGGCAAGACCTCGCTCATCAATGTCGTTCCCGATAGCAGTGTTATTCCCCCACAACTTATTGGTAGAATCAAGTATTATCAGTCACAATTTGCCAAAAAGGCATAAAAAATTAGGAGGAGGAAGGTAAATGAAAATAGATCCCGATCTCTGCACCGCTTGTGGTACGTGTGTCATCTACTGCCCCTTGAATGCCATCAAACTCAAGGATGTCGCCGAAATTGACCGGAACAGATGCGTCGATTGCGGCGACTGCTTCCGCAGCGCCAACTGTCCTGCCGATGCCATCATTCAGAACCAGGAGCCATGGCCCCGCGCTATCCGCCAATCAATGTCCAATGTTATGATTCCGAATCCCCAGACCCTCATCCCCGGCCGCGGCACTGAGGAAATGAAAACCAACGATATCCGCGGTATCTTCAACAAAGGCATCTGCGGCATCGGGGCTGAGATGGGTCGCCCCGGCGTCTCCACCTGTTGGACTGATGTTGAAAAGGTCGCCATGGCCTGCGCCAAGGTCGCCGGCGTCAAATTTGCCGACCAGAACCCGGTTACCCTGGCGATGGTTGACGCAAAGACCGGCAAAATCAACCCCGAGGTCGTAAACGAGAGAACGATGTCCGCCATCATCGAAATGGAAGTCCCAAGAGAGAACGTCGGTGCTCTCATTGATACCCTGAAGAAGGTTTCCCAAGAGATTGACACCGTCTTCAGCATGGATATTATCGACCGGCCCGAGAACCCGAAGCAGAAGGGGAGCAGGCCGCCTGTCCAGAAGATTCTTGACGAGCACGGTGTTAAGTACTATCCCAACGGCAAGAATAATCTTGGTCTTGCGAAACCGTTCATCCCCTAATTTGGAAAGGATGTAGGAGAAGAAAAAATGACGCACATGCTTCATCGGACCAGTAACATTGATAAAAAATACGGTGTCAATACTCTTGACAATGACCTCTGTTTCCTCGCGATGTCCGCGAAGAAGTAC
>JAZDNC010000017.1:0-2120 GCA_043800335.1 Chloroflexota bacterium | reverse complement strand
GGACGCCGGCACGAACGGAATCTATCTCCTTTTCCTTGTTGAGCAGATTGCGTTCGCGGTTTTCCACATTTTCCAGTTTCCGGTCAAAAGAGTCTGATTTCTGCGATAGACGGTTCTCCTGACGCTGTAGCTCTGCCCGCCGCTGACGCGCCTCGTTTTCAGCCGCCGCTCTGGACTTCTCTATTTCCTGTTTCCCCTCCTGAACTATGGTTTTGCCTTCGTTCCTGGCTTCGATAATAGTCCTGGCCGCTCTTCTTTCGGCAATGCGCATCTGGCGGCCAATCAACACCCTTCTGACGAGAAAGGTAGCCAAGCCACCAGCCACCACGCCGATTATGAAAATAGCCAGAGCAAAAGTTATTACCACAACTAGGTCAAGTGCCGGCATTACGACCTCCTTTTTTGACGTCCGGTGGAGCAAGTCCAATTGCGGTCGGCTCTGAGCGGGATTCCTCCCATACCCTTGACACCACTCTATTTACTATCCCGTAATCAAAACCACGCCGCTTGAGATACTCCCCCAGACGGTGCTTAAAATTCTCAATGTCACATCTCGATAGAACTCGAGCCCGGTCTGACGCTAACTGATAGGAATTATCCTCGTCATTCATAGCATCTGTCACCCGGTCAACAATCTCTCCGCTTATCCCCTTCTGTCTTAACTCCAAACCTAATAATCTGCGACTCCGCGGGCGGAAAGCATTCCGGTCATCTCTCCATAACTCAGCAAAGGCTACATCATTGAGTAGTCCCCGTTTTATAAGCTCAGCGACTACTACATCTATGCTGTCGCTTTCGAAATCCTGCCGCGCGAGTCTTTGTCTCACCTCGAACTCGCTCCTCGGGCGGTATCGGATGAATCGTTCCGCGGCATCGAGACAGGTCTGGAATCTATCGTCTTCCAGCCCGGCATCAGAAATGCGTACAGCCTGTGCCTCCGTCACAGGCAACCTCTCCTGCCGCACCTTTTCCTTACCGCTTCCAGAGTATGCCTTTCGCATGATTTTCCCCATTTAAAACAGCACAAGGCTGAGACTGGACCCTCAGCCTTTTTCTTTAACCCGCCTGTTTGACCCGCTTAACCGTCAATCATTCGGTGGTGGAAGGTGTATTGCTATCCACGGCTGAGGCTCTAATCTTTTGCTCAATCTCCTGAGCGAGCTCGGGATTCTGGCTCAAGAACTGTTTCGCGTTCTCCCGGCCTTGTCCCAGGCGAATGTCACCATAGGAGAAAAAAGCACCAGATTTGGTTATCAGCCCCAGCCCTACGCCAAGGTCAATCAGGTTACCCTCCTTGCTTATGCCATGGTCGAACATAATGTCAAACTCGGCGATTCTGAACGGAGGGGCGACCTTATTCTTGACTACTTTAGCTTTGATGTGGCTACCTATCGCCTGATTGCCTTGCATGATGGTCTCAACACGCCTTAAGTCTATTCTTATCGCGCTATAGAACTTAAGAGCTCTGCCACCGGGTGTCACTTCGGGGTTACCAAAGACAATGCCCACCTTCTCTCTTAGCTGGTTAATGAATATTACGGCTGTTTTTGACTTGGCGATAGCGGGGGTCAGTTTTCTCAGTGCCTGCGACATCAGGCGCGCCTGCAGCCCAACGTGGGATTCACCCATTTCTCCCTCAATTTCGGCCTGAGGGACCAGAGCGGCGACACTGTCAATTACGATGACATCAATAGCCTGGCTCCTTACCAGCGCTTCCGTGATTTCCAGCGCCTGCTCTCCGGTGTCCGGTTGGGAAACTAGCAGTTCGTCCCGATTGACGCCGCAACGAGTGGCATAGTCCGGGTCCAAGGCATGCTCCACGTCTATGTAAGCCGCCACACCCCCAAGCTTCTGCGCCTCAGCAATGATGTGCTGAGCGAGTGTGGTTTTGCCTGACGCTTCCGGTCCGAATATCTCTGCTATTCGGCCTTTTGGAATGCCGCCCACACCCAGAGCCAGGTCCAGCGCCAGTGAGCCACTGGGAATAACCTCTACCTGCGCCCCGGTAGTCTCACCCAGCTTCATCACCGAGCCTTTGCCAAACCGCTTTTCTATCTGGCTGATAGCAAGCTCTAGTGCTTTGGTTCTCTCTGTGGTCATATTATATATTTCGCCTGTGA
>JAZDNC010000011.1:0-3679 GCA_043800335.1 Chloroflexota bacterium | reverse complement strand
GTCAGCCACCGAGCTCACCGACTTGAGACAGGTGGCGGTGTTGTAGATTGTCCTCTCTTCAGTCGCCTCCTCGTGCTCAAAGGGCAGGACAAGCAGGGCATAAACCGGCATGTCGGTGTAGCGCTCCTTGATGTACTTGGTGATGATGGCAATCGAGCCTGAGCCGGTGCCGCCACCGGTCGAGGCGACAATCAGAAAGCCATCCGCCTCAAAGAGGTTCTTGACCGTCCTCACCGCATCAATGACCTTGTCGCCCTCGGACCGCGCAATCTCCGCTCCCAACTCGTTTATCTTGCCCACCCCGTGACCGCTGGTCTTCCTCCCCCCGATGACGATGCGGTGCTGGTAGTCCGGGCTGATGTAGCTGAGACCGCTAAGGTCAGCAGCATCGGTGTTGATGGCAAAAGCTCCGGGCACTATCTGAATGCGCCGGTAAGCCTGTGCCCGATGGTTGAGCCGGGCAAACTCATCAGAGATACGGCTGCCGCACTGCCCCAAACCGAGTGTAATCAGCTTCATATTAATTCACCTCAGTTATTCTTATTCCGGGTGTAGGTGAAGGGGTCAGCAGGGGCATTTGCCCCTGCTGACCAGGGTCGGGATTAGTGGAAAGGAGGTCTAGATGGCACCGGGTTGGCAGGCCTAACTGGTATCGGCTGACGCTTGCCGAAGATGACACGCGGCTGGCGCATAAAGGAGGGAACCGAAAGCTCCGCCTCGGACTTGAGGCCCTTGAGCAGCCGAGTCATCTCCCGGTCACGGGTGGAACCCATCCCCAGCAGGGACTCCCGGGTGGTGAAGCCCGTGGCGATGAGCGTCAGCTTGACATCATTCCCCATGTTGGGGTCGAGCTTGACCCCGAAGATGATATTGGCTTCAGGGTCGACGGCGCGGCGAATCACCTCGGCGGCACCCTGGACCTCAAAGAGGGTGAGTGTGCTGCCGCCGGTAACATTGAAGAGGACACCCTTAGCCCCGTCAATCGAGACGTCAAGAAGCGGGCTGTTCAGGGCTTCCCGGGCGGCGGTCTCGGCGCGGTTTGAGCCCGAGCCGCGTCCGATAGACATCCAGGCTGGACCGGCATCTTTCATGATGGTCTTGATGTCGGCAAAATCCAGGTTTATCATGCCCGGAACAGTGATGACCTCGGCGATAGCCTGGACGGCGTTGCAGAGAATCTCATCGGCGACGCGGAAGGCGTTGTCAACGCCGGTCTTGTTATCGCAGAGTTGAAGCAGTCTGTCATTGGGCACAATCACCAGGGTATCCACCTTACCAATCAGGTTAGAGATACCCTCTTCAGCCACCATCGTGCGGTGGGTGCCCTCAAAATTGAATGGCTTGGTCACCACGGCGATAGTGAGCGCCCCACTTGACTTAGCTATGTCGGCAACGATGGGCGCCGAGCCAGTACCGGTGCCACCACCCATGCCCGCGGTGATGAAGACCATGTCGGAGCCCTGAATTGCCTGCTTGAGCTCCTCGCGCGTCTCCTCAGCCGCCTTAGCACCAACATGATGGTCGCCACCGGCACCGAGTCCCCTGGTGCTCCGCTCACCGAGCTGAATACGCACCGGGGCTTCGGTAATCTCGAGGTGCTGGGCATCTGTGTTCATTGCCATGAACTCGACACCCCTGATGTTCTCCCGAACCATGCGGGTCACCGCATTGCACCCAGCCCCGCCTAACCCGATAACCTTTATCTTGGCGGGACTAGGCACGTAACTCGTCTTTGCCATGTCTCATCCTCTCCTTCAACTATTCCCCATTTTACTGAAACAACCTGAAAATCTGATTGAAGAAACGGCGCAAACCAGAGGTCTGGGTGGGCCACTTGATTGCGCCCTCGTTCTTCATCTTCCAGAGGAGTAAGCCAACACTGGTGGCATAGGCAGGGTCGTTCAAAACCTCCTGGGACACACCGTAGAGACTCGCCGGCATACCGATTCTAACCGGGAGCCGGGTAATCTCGCTCGCCAGTTCTGCCAGACCGGGTAGGTTGGACGTGCCGCCGGTGAGGACAATGCCTGCCGGGATTACTCTGGCATAATCGGTTCTGGGTAGCTCAAGCACGATGAGTCGGATGAGCTCTTCCATACGGGCATAGACGATGTCGCAGAGGTCGCGTGAGGAGACGCTATGACCGTCGCCGCTCAGTGACACGTCTTTGTCAGAGGTCTCTTCGATGGCTGGCGTGACATTGGCATACTTCCGCTTCATCTCCTCAGCCAGCTCAAAGGAGAGCCCCAGCCCTACCGAGATATCATGGGTGACCTGACTGCCGGCTACCGGCAAGACCGAGGTGTGATAGATGCTTCCTTCTTTAATTACCGCGATGTCGGTGGTGCCCCCGCCGATGTCAGCCACCAGGACGCCATTCTGTTTTTCTTCTTCGGCGAGCACGGCCTCAGCGCTAGCAAGAGGTTCGAGAATCAGGTCTTCAATATTAATACCAAGGCGCATGATGCACTTGGTCAGGTTTTGGATCGAGGCAACCGAAGCCG
Organism: Chloroflexota bacterium; assembly: GCA_043800335.1. Taxonomy (GTDB): domain Bacteria; phylum Chloroflexota; class Dehalococcoidia; order Dehalococcoidales; family JAZDNC01; genus JAZDNC01. Next base: position 1,175 of record JAZDNC010000011.1, on the reverse strand, counting down.
TCACGACATGGGCTTCAACATTAAGCTCATAGCCGTGCATGCCGACCGGATTCTTGACCTCCTGCCCGTCAAGAACATAAGTGCGCGGGATGACATGGAGCAGTTTCCGGTCGGACGGTGCCTTGATATTGAGGGCGACGTCCATGACCCTTCTGAGGTCGGCGGAACGCACCAGCTGGTCGGTGCGGGTAATGGCAATGACGCCGCGGTTGTTCATGGAGTTGATGTGCCTGCCGGTGACACCAACGTAGGCGGAATCCAGTTTGTAGCCAGCCATCTTCTCCGCCTTCCTGACTGACTCCAGAATTGACTCCCTGGTGAGATTGATGTTGGCTACCAGAGCCTTCTCCATGCCGCGCGAGGGTGCTACCCCGACCCCCAGCACACGTAGCCCTGAGTCACCATCCATAGCTGCCATAATGGTACAGACCTTGGTCGTACCGACGTCTATGGCAGCAATCTTAGGTCCTCTCATTAATTATTCCCTCCTTAACCTTTCGCTTAGCCCCGTGTCTCGCGATAATGGACATTCCATTTTAGGCACAGATTGCTCAGGAGTTCCTTGAACTCCGGGTTAGGGGCACGGTAGAGTTCAGCCAGGAAACCATGGAGTAGCTCGCCTCCACTCATGCCAGGGGTTGGTTCCGCTGGTCCCGGGAGATTGATGTAGACAATCTCCGTCATCAGCTTCTGGTACTCAATCGCCGTTGCCATCACCTGCCCTCCTTTCCAAAAGAATTTTGTCTAATGCTACTAAGTGCCAAAAGCACGGGTCAAATATTGTCCAGACTTGTCCTGTCAAAATCCAGAAATATATGGAATTGGCACTAAATATTTTTTCTTATGGAACTTTTATCCACTTGAAATTCCGAAAATACTTCCATAAAATATGGGTAAGAACTTTTTCGCCGTCGGAGTCAGCCAGTTGCCTAATGAAACGAGCCGGAAGAGACTGCCCCCCTACATTTCCTACCGCACCTTCCACAACTTTATCTCCGAACTCCAGCATGGCGTCCCGTCACGCATTGACCGCAGCTTCTGGGGAGACAAGTACTCGGGGAGTAGCGGCACCCAGCTGGTCGGAGCGCTGCGCTTCCTGGGTCTGATTGATACCAGCAATGTCCCCAGCCCGAGACTGAGACAGCTTGCCCTGGCCAGGGAAGGTCAGAGGAACG
>JAZDNC010000082.1:0-6494 GCA_043800335.1 Chloroflexota bacterium | reverse complement strand
CGCCACGTTCCAGTTGGAGAAATAAGCCCCGCCGGTATGGCTGTCGTTGATGAAGATATAGTTGTTCTTGTACATGTCGGCAAGCTGCTCGGCGACTAAGCGGCCGGCCAGGTCCGGGTTCAGCGGTATCTCGTTGACCTGTTTATCCGTTCTGGCAAGTGTACGCTTGGCAAAGCTCTGGTCGGTATCAACGACGAGCTGGCGCCACTTTGCCCACTTATCGACAGGCTTCTTTATACCCATGTCCTTGACGGTCTGAATCATCTGGTTCAGGATATCCTTGATGTTACCGATAATCTCGATATCGGTGGGCAGGTTGAGCTCGGTATAGTCGGGGCTGTTATGGATTTGGGCATAGCGGATGGTATGCGGGAAGAAGGGCGCGTTGCCGAAGTTTTCCAGCGAGCCGATTCTCAAGCCGAGAACGAGGCAGCGGTCGGCCTGCGCATATAAGACGCCCCTGGCTCGGCGACCGTAGCAGAGCGGGTCTTCCTCGGAAATCATGCCGCGGGCGATACGGCGTCCGGCGGCGGGGATGCCCAGTAGGTGAGCCAGTTCCCTTAATTCTTCCTGACACTGGTCCTGATGGGCGCCATGACCGGCGACTATCACCGGCTTCTGGGCATCAAGCAACCATTTTACGGCAGCCTCTATCTCTGGCTGGGGGACAAGGTTATGGAAGTTGCGTGGCTTCCAGCCATCCGGGTCGAGTGCCTGATAGGCCAACCGGCGCGGCACGGTAAGCCCGGTGGTGAACTCGGAGTTGCCGTAAGCAACGACGACCGGTCCGATGGGTGGCGTCACCGCCGAGCGGAAGGCGCGCTTTAACTGCCAGAGGAAGGTATTGGGATGCGCCTTTCTCGCCCACTTGCACAAACCCACCGCCTGGTTTTCGGAACGGGCAATGCCCTGTCCGCCGTACTTATCGTCATCGAAGGGGCCCGATTCGGCGATTATGGCTACCCCGGGGGAAGGTGCCGAGTATGCCTGACACAAGCCAGTCATGAAGTTGGTGAGACCCGTGCCGGCGCCGGGCAGGGCAAAACCGGGACGGGTGGTAATTCTGCCCCAGGCGTCCATGGCGAAGCCGGCACTCATTTCATTGCGGCAGTGAACCGCCTTAATCCCCGCCTGCTCGATGGCTACCATCATAGTGGCAGTACCGCCGCCGGTGAGGAAGAAGGTGTATTCCACGCCCTCGCTCTTCAAGACCTTGGCAACCTCTTCAGCAATCTTTACCCTGTCCTCCCCCCTCACGGAAACCTGTGCCGCCAGCCCGGCTTGTGCTGTCGGTCTCAGTGTATCAACGGATATTGTTTTTCCTATTTCCTGTCGTTTCTGTGCCATCTGTCTCCTCCTTAAAAATGCTCTTTTTGACTCTGGTTTAACCTCTCTCTACCGACGATTATCCTCCCTTCTTTCTTCTCATTGAACATAAAAAAGAAACAGTCAGGCTGATGTCTCTGATTCTGTTTCTGGAGAGTGCTGGCGAGTCTCCTGTGTTGAATGGGAACAAGGATTTACGTTTGGCTTAGGACAGCTTTTGGCTGAACGGTAAAAGCAGAATAATTCTGATGTCGTGCCGACGAGAGGCTGGCTATAATCGCTCATACAATCTCCGGAGAGTGAGCCAAATTTCTGGCACCAACTACCGACTAATGGTAATACCATTATGTTCGTCTGTCAACATTTGGATAGAGGTATCGCTTGTTTTTGCATCTCTTCAGTAGAGGAAAGAAAGGGCAAATTGAGTAAGTCTTGCCCGAGTTTTGATGTAGTATAATGACGAAAAGGAGGCAGACATGGCAAAAGTCTTGATTGTCTATCATTCCCAGGGCGGGACCACCGAGGCGATGGCTAGGGCGGTCAGTGACGGCGCACTTTCAGTCACTGGGGCAAACGTCAGCCTGAAAAAGGCTACGGAGGCGACCGCCGACGACCTCCTAGGCTGTGACGCGGTTGCTTTTGGCACACCCAACTACTTCGGCTATATGGCAGGAGGCTTGAAGGACTACTTCGACCGCACCTGGGCGAGCCTGAGAGGCAGGCTGGCGAACAAGCCCTACGCCACCTTCGGCAGTGCCGGGAGCGGGGGGAAACAGGCATTGGACAGCCTGGAGAAGCTCCTAAGTAACTTCGGCATGAAGAAGGCGTCAGACAGTGTCATCACCACCGGTAAAGAGGTAGGTAGCATCTTCGGACAGTGCCGCGAGCTGGGGAAGAAGCTGGCACAGCTATAAAACCGGTATCGTTCTATCGTCATTGCGAGGAGTGTAGCAACGTGGCAATCTCCTGCTAAGATGTCATTCCTGCGAAAGCAGGAATCCAGGGGAGAGAGGGGGGTCTGGATTGTCGGGTCAAGCCCTTCAGGGTGGTTCCACTGAGGTCACCACGAACTGAACCCGACAATGACATTAGCACAGAGGAATCGTATGCTTCGCTCGTAATAACAATTCAACTTTATCAGCCGGTAGTCTGTTGCCAAAATCCCGTTCATGCTATACTGAGGTCTCCTTGGCTGGAGTAAGGAGAATGCCTTGAAGGGAAAAGACCTCCTCTCGGTTAGCGACCTCCCGGGTAAAGAGATAGAAGCCCTCATCCTGGACGCAGTTGACCTGAAGAAAAGGGGCTATCTTACCACTCTTTCCGGCAAGTCCCTGGCTCTACTCTTTGAGAAGCCCTCCCTCAGGACACGGGTTAGCTTTGAGATGGCGATGCGCCAGCTTGGCGGTGAGGTCATCTATCTTTCTCCCGCTGAAGTAGGACTGGGCAAGCGGGAAGCGATATCTGATGTCGCTAGGGTTCTAAGCCGCTACGTCGACTGCCTTGCCCTTAGGACTTTCAGTCATGACACCCTTGAGGAATTTGCCAGAAACTCTGCGGTTCCGGTGATTAATGCCCTCTCCGACCTGGAACATCCCTGCCAGACACTGGCTGACCTCCTCACCATCTACGAGAAAAAGGGGGAGCTTCACGGGCTCACCCTGGCTTATATCGGGGATGGCAACAATGTCGCCCACAGCCTTATGCTGGGTTCCGCCCTGACCGGTATCAATTTCCGCATCGCCTCGCCGGATGGCTACCGGGTGAAGGAAGAAATCCTCGGGGAGTCCCGGGAGTACGCCAGAGAGAACAATTCTGAGATTTTATTACTCACCGACCCCCGTGAGGCGGTTAGGGACGCCGATGTCGTCTACACCGACGTCTGGACGAGCATGGGGCAGGAGGAAGAAGCGGAGATAAGGCGCAAGGCGTTTACCGGCTATCAGGTGAACGAGTCGCTCCTCGACCTTGCCAGTCCCGGGGTTATTTTCATGCATGACCTGCCCGCCCACTACGGCGAAGAGGTGGCGGAAGGCATCTTCGATGACCCGAGAGCCGTCGTTTTTGACCAGGCGGAAAACCGTCTCCACGCCCAGAAAGCCCTCCTCGCTTACCTTCTGGGCGGTCTCGGTGTGTCTTCGGCGCGCTAGTCTGGGGGAGAGTCTTGGCGAAGAGAATGGTGGCAATCATCGGCAGGCAGAACGTAGGCAAGTCGACCCTCCTGAACCGTCTGGCGGGGAGGCGTCTTGCTATAACCTCTGATATACCCGGGACGACCCGTGACCGTATCTTTGCCGATGTTTCCTTCGGAGGTAAGGACTTCACCGCCGTCGACACCGGCGGGCTTGTCGCCGACCCTAAAGCCGGGCTGGAGCTGGATGTCACTTCTCAGGTAGAGATGGCGATGGGTGAAGCCGACCTTATAATTTTTCTGGTTGACGCCAGAACTGGTCTGACCGCTCTTGACGAGGATATCGCCCGCCGCCTCCGCCGGGTAGCCAAGCCCGTCCTGCTCGTGGTGAACAAGGTGGAAGATACCCTAGAGAGGGCCGCTCTCCCCGAGTTCTATAAGCTGGCGTTCGGTGAACCCATTCCCATCAGTGCCTACCACAGGGTGGGAATCGAGGGGCTACTGGAGAAAATCACCGGACTGCTTCCCGAAACGCAGGAAAGAGAGCCGCTCGCCGACGTTATGAAGCTTGCCATCGTCGGTCGTCCCGGGGTGGGCAAGTCAATGCTCCTGAACGCCATTTTAGACCGTGAGCGTGCCATCATCGGTGACAAGCCCGGCACCACCCGGGATGCCGTAGATATGCTATTTGACTTTGGGGGTCAAAGTGTGTTAATTATTGATACCGCCGGAATAAGGCGGCAGGGGCAGGTGGCGCAGGGTATAGAGCGCTACAGTGTGCTCCGCACCTTTAAAGCCATAGAGGGCTGTGATGTGGCGCTCCTTGTGATGGATGCCACGGAGGTACCCACGGCTCAGGACACCCATATCGCCGGCTATATTCAACAGGCGCTAAAAGGTATGGTGCTCATAGTCAACAAGTGGGACCTGGTGCCGGCGAAGGATGCGGCTAGCTATGGTGCCGTCATCAGGGAAAGGTTCAAGTTCGTGAGTTACGCCCCTCTTCTCTTTATCTCAGCCAAAACGAAGGAGGGGGTAGAAAAGGTCATGCCGCTCGCCCGGGGAGTCTTTCAGGAGAGAAAAAGAAGCCTTTCGGCGGATGAGTTGAATAAGGTGGTCAATCTGGCAGTAAAGATGCATGCACCGCCCAGGATAAAAGGAAAGGCACTTAAGTTTTTGGGGGCTACCCAAAAAGGGGTTAACCCACCGAGCTTTGTCTTGCGGGTTAGCGACCCCAATCTGGTACACTTCTCCTATCGCCGTTATCTGGAAAATCGGCTGCGTGAGAGCTTTGGCTTTACCGGCACCCCAATCCAGCTAGTCTTTGAGAGGGGGAGGTAGCGATGCTGACAGGAAAGTTTATCACGATTGCGATTATCGGCTATCTTCTGGGCTCTATCCCCTCGGGGCTTATCATGGCTAAGCTTTCCGGTAAAGGGGACATCAGGAACTGGGGTAGCGGTAAGACCGGCGCCACCAACGTGCTCCGAGCCGTGGGTAAGAAAGCTGCCCTTCTCACCGCTCTCCTTGACATCGCCAAGGGCATGTCTGCCGTCTTTTTTGCCAGCGTTATCATGAGCCGGTACTATCTTGTTGTCGGTGACTATAGGATACTCTGGCTACTGCGGAGCGCTCAGGTCGTTGCCGCCCTCTCGGCAATCGCCGGTCACAACTGGCCCCTCTTCCTCGGCTTCAAGGGCGGGCGGGGGGTCTCTACCTTTATGGGTGGGCTAATCGCCCTTTGCCCGGTAGCCGCACTCTTCAGCGGCGAGATGATAATCATCGGCGCCGGACTTACCCGTTACGCCTCACTCGCCAATATCGCCGGCATCGTCGGTGCCTCTGCCATTCTACTACCTCTTACCGTTCTCAACGGTTTCCCTGTTGAGTATCTCTTCTATGCTCTCGTCGGGGGCGGTATCGTCATCTGGATGCACCGCGACAATATCAAAAGGCTCATGGCGGGCAAGGAACGCAAGCTCGGCGAAAAAGAAGAAAAGCCCAAGCTAACCCTCTCAGAAGACACTGAGAAGTAATCATGCCCAAGATTGCCGTTGTCGGCACGACGAGCTGGGGCATTACCCTCGGGGTGATTCAAGCTAGGGGGGAAAATAGTGTCAGCCTCTGGGCACGTACCGAAGACGAGGCTGAGGCACTGAAAGCTGGGGCACGCCCCCGCGCCCCGGGACTGGCTCTCCCATCCGAGCTTACAATTACTGCCTCTCTAGCTGAAGCCATAAAGGGAGCCAAAGCCGTGCTCCTGGTGGTGCCCTCCCAGACCGTACGCCAGAACATAAAGCAAGTCAGTCCCTACCTCAAAAAAGACATGCTCGTCATAAGCTGTGCCAAGGGGCTTGAGATTGGTAGCAATAAACGCATGTCCCAGGTTATCGCCGAAGAGATTAACCCCAAATTGCACTCCAGGATATGCGTTCTCTCCGGTCCCAACCTCGCCGGCGAGATAGCCAGGAATCTACCTGCCGCTACGGTCATCGCCGCCGATGATGAGAAAGTCGCCAGGGAAGCCCAGAAGCTACTTAGTGTCCCCAACTTCTGTGTCTATACCAATACCGATGTGGTCGGCGTGGAGCTCGGGGGGGCGCTTAAGAACATCATCGCCCTGGGGGCGGGCATAATTGATGGGTTCAACTGTGGCGATAACGCCAAGGCAGCCCTCATCACCCGCGGTCTTACTGAGATTACTGCCCTAGGGGTAGCCCTGGGGGCTAATCCCTTTACCTTCTCCGGGCTGGCGGGGATGGGTGACCTCATTGCCACCTGCGCCAGCACCCTGAGCCGTAACCACTATGTCGGCACCGAGCTGGCTAAGGGGCGTCCCATTAACGAGATTGTTGAGTCCATGAGCAGTGTGGCAGAGGGCGTCACCACTACCAGCGCCGCTTTGAGCTTGGCGAAGAAGCTTAGACTTGAGATGCCGATTACGGAGAGGATATATAAGGTCCTGTATAACGGGGCTAAGCCCGAAGAAATGGTTGGTGAACTAATCGGTCTCGAAGGGCGTCACGAGCTTGCCGGTAAG
>JAZDNC010000071.1:0-14810 GCA_043800335.1 Chloroflexota bacterium | reverse complement strand
CGTGGGCGGCGGTGTCGCAGGGGGTGTTGTCTCCGGCGGCTGCGTCGCTGGCGGCTGCGTCGCTGGCGGCGGTGCTACTGCTGGCGGTGCTCCGTCATCGCCACCACTGTCATATCCGTATCCGTAACCCCAGGCATAATTAGAGAAACTGCTGGATAAATTGTTCCCTGGGATAACAATGAGAGATAAAACCATAGCTCCGGTCAGAGCTGCCGCCATAACGCAATTTAATAAGCCAGGGTGGCGGTTCCCGGCATTCCTAACGCAGCGTACAACCTTGTTGATTAAGTCAAGTGTATCCATAGTATCTCAACGCCTCCGAAATCCACGAACAGCACCCTTATTCTAATGTAGTATATGTAATTATTGACAAAAGTCAAGTCCCTTGACATAAATCCGCACTCTTTATTCGTGCCTGATGAGATTTATCCCTTAGCTTTTTTAATAGTGCTTTTTAACAACTTAATATCCGCCAGAAGGAGGTATCTTTGGTTCCAATCCAGAAAACGCAAGTAAGACTTAAAAGTTGCCCTAGGGAAAACTTCCCGATAGACTCAAAAAGTTAGCCATTATTGACACATAATCTCGGTCTCCACTACAATATTGGTTAATAGAAAGCCATTTATGGCTTATAAAACTACTATAAGGAGGGAAACGGGTGCCTAAGGTAGGAGTCAAGGGAGTTAACTGGTACTATGAGTGGGAAGGTCAAGGACCGAGTATTGTCCTTCTCCATGGCATGGGCGACAACTCGACCATGTGGTTCAACCAGAAGAAAGCCTTTACCAGGGACAACCTCCTCGTCTTAGCCGACATCAAGGGTCACGGCAGCGCCGACCGGCCCAAAGAGGGCTATGAAATCCCCCGGCTCGCTGAGGAGCTAGCGGAGTGGTGGAAATGGACTAAAACCTATATCGCCGCCGACATGGAAGCCCACAGCGACATGGTCAATATCATGAAGCCCCCTGTCTTTTTAGGCTTCTCCATGGGCGGGCGCATCGCCCTTCAATGCGCCATAAACCACCCCGAAATCTTCAAGGGTCTGGTTCTAGCCAATAGCGGAGTGGGCTTGACCCCGCCCTCCCCTGAAGCCCAGAAGCGGCGCGAGGAGATGATGGCTCTCCTTCAGAATGGGGACACCAAGAAGTGGGCGGAGATGGCGACTACCGGTGCTTTATCCCCGGGTTTCAAAGAGAAGAACCCCAAGATGTTTGAAGCTTTCATGAAGGTCAAACTGCAACAGAAAGCTGACGCCATGCTCAGGGTGATGCAGGCTATGGCAACCCCGACACCGCCACCCGACCTGAGCCAGCTCAAGGTGCCGGTGCTCATCATCGCCGGCGAACACGACACGGGCATGGGACCGGAGCAGGCCAAGCAGGTCCAGGCTGCCATTCCCGGCTCCAAGCTGGTGGTACTCCCCACCGGACACGCCGCCGCAATTGAAGCCCCGGAGCAGTTCAACGCCGCAGTCATGGAGTTCGTCAAGAGTCTCGGCTACTAAAAAATAGGACGTCTTCAGGCGCTTCTGTACACTGCATCCTCAAAAAAAGAGGCAGACACCAAAAGTGTCTGCCTCTTTTTTTGCCCTAACCGCCAAGCAGGTGAGGCCCCGAAGCTCGTCGCTCCCAGTCTCAAGAAGAGCAGGGCGACCTCTTTAAGATTCGACAGACGTTTGTCCCTGGACTGGCTCAACCGATTTCTTCTTGCTTACGATTTTACTGCCCAGCCCAGGTATTTATTATTTCTTCCATAGCTGGACAAGAGGTGATAGACGACCATACCTGCGATGAACCCGATTGCCATGTTCGTGGCAATCGAGAGAGCGGTGGTAAACACCATGATAGGCATCTCGCGAAGCTTCAGGTCTCTCACAAACTTCACAAACTCCACCCCGACCATGAGCATCATCCCTCCGATGATAGCCTTGGGGAAAACGGCGAAGATACCGGCAATGGAGCGAGAGAGGAAGAGCCCCAAGGAGAGCTCAAGCGTCCCTTCCATGAGGTTTGCCCCGGCGGTGCGGGCACCGAAGTAGTATTGCCCCACGTAGCCACCCGAGCCGTGACACATCGGCATACCCCCAAAGAAAGGCAGCACACAGTTCATAATGCCCATGTTGAGGGCAAGCCTCTTCTCGGCTACAGGTCGCTCGGGCCAGTACTTCTTGATGACAGCGGCGGTAGCGATGACGGCATTCGAAGCGGTCAGGAAAAGCTGGGCAAAGCCCGCCCGGACGAAGCCGCCCCAGATTTCCACGGGTCTGAAGGTAGTCAGGGGAGGGAGGGAAAAACCAAAGCTGACCGACCGCCCTAACTCGCCCTTCAAGCCAACGATGACCACACCCATTACCATGAGGACGATGGTCGCCGGGGCGTAGCGGTTCTCCCGAAGCGTCAGGATGATAACTATCGCCAGCGCCCCCAGAACCCACTGGAGCGAGAGACTGCCCCAGCTCCAGCGGGCGGCTATCAGCTTGATACCCTCGATGCCGAGCATAATTCCCAGCGTCGCCTGGATGCCGCGCACCACGTTTCTGGGGGTTATCTGGGCAATCCTCTGGATGAGTCCGGAGAAAGCGAATACCACCCAGGCAACGCCGGTGCCGAAGCCGGTGGCGTAAATCAGGGAGGGCGCCCACTTTTGAGAGATAGCCGCGACGGCGAGGGCTTTCATCGGCTCCACGGGCATCGGCTGGCGGTAGATGATGCCGGAGGCGATATTGATTAGACCCATCATCACCAGAAGCCCGGAGGGGTTCATGCCGCAGACCACGATGTAACCGATGGCGAGGGGGAAAAGGGTGCCGAAGTCCCCCATTGAACCGGCAAGCTCCCTCAGACTGAACTCAAAGTCTTTGTAGCGCATGTGCCTTCCTTTCCTGAATGGGAGGCAAATCCGTTTTCGGACTTACCCTGCCGACCGATTGCCCTGTCCCTTCAGGTAGAGATTTAGGCACATCGGCTCGGAGAGATTTTTTTCAGATGGATTATACTACATCGCCCCGTCCGAGTATATAAGCCGAGACTTATAAAGTCAATGGCTGTTGACAACCATCAGGGAACCACATATAATAACAGCCGTTTCTGAATTTTCAGATTTAATTGATATAACAGATGGAGGTTAACATGGCTGGTGAAGGCAAAGACTTCCCTTGCTGTCCGCAGGGCGGCTTCCGGGTGGAAGCCATGATTAGCGTTGATGAAAGGGGGCAGATGGTACTGCCCAAGGACACCAGGGAAAGGGCAGGCATCCGTGCCGGGGACAAACTGGCTTTAATCAGTTGGGAGCAGGGAGGTAAGGTCTGCTGTCTCTCCCTGATTAAAGCCGAGGCGCTTACCGAGATGGTCAAGGATATTCTGGGACCTCTGATGAAAGATTTGATGAAATAGGAGGCTTACGGTGGCAAAAGAAGACGTCAGGAAGATAGTACGGGAAGGCTACGGGAAAATAGCCAGAGAAGGTAGTTCCTGTGGCTGTATGCCCGGTTGCTGTGGCGGTAGCGACATGGCAGGGAAACTATCAAAGCGGATTGGCTACTCCGATGAGGAATTGAGTTCGGTACCCGAGGGGGCGAACCTGGGGCTAGGCTGCGGCAATCCGGTCGCCCTCGCCAGCCTGAAAGAGGGCGAAACGGTTTTAGACCTTGGTGCCGGGGCTGGCTTCGACGCACTCCTAGCCGCTAAGAGAGTCGGCAGCTCGGGCAAAGTTATCGGCGTGGACATGACGCCCGAGATGGTCTACCAAGCGCGGGAGAATGCCCAGAAGGGCGACTACAAAAATGTTGAATTCCGCCTAGGAGAGATTGAAAACCTGCCCGTCGCCGATAGCTCCATTGATGTCATTATCTCCAACTGCGTCATCAATCTTTCCCCCGATAAGGCAAAGGTCTTCGGCGAGGCCTTCCGGGTGCTAAAACTGGGGGGAAGGCTCATGGTCTCGGATATCGTCCTGCTCAAAGAGCTCCCCGATGCTATCCTGAATTCAGTCCAAGCTTACCTCGGCTGTGTCGCCGGGGCGATAAAGAAAGACGACTACCTTAAGGTGATTGAGAGCGCTGGCTTTAAGTCGGTCAGGATTATTGACGAGACCCTCTTCCCGGTTGACCTCCTCACCAGTGACCCGACAGTCAGGCAGGTGGTGAAGAGTCTGAAAATACCCTCCAAAATGGTGAAAGACATTGCCGCTTCGGCGATGAGCATCAAAGTCTCCGGAGTGAAGCCGGCATAGCTGACATCTGTGACAGACATCGGTCATTGTGAGAGCTGCCGCCCGTGGCAATCCGTTACCTCTGACTTAGTTCTCATTACTCTGGACTCTGCTTGCGACAGTATCCGTAAAAGCACGACGCGTGCCTTACCGATTGACGCTCCATCTCCGCACCACTATAATGGCTGGAGTTCACCGGAAAGGAGATAGCTATGCCAACTAAGGGTAAAACCGGACTCCGCGAGATTGCGCCGGGTGTCTACGCCATGGTCACATCAATCATCGGGCCCGATGGCGGTGGGCCACACGGGGGCTTCATCGTGGCGGGAGATAAGGTTATCGTGATTGATGCCTTCATCACCATGACCGCGGCGAGGGAGCTTCTGAGCCAGATAAAGAGCGTCACCAAAAAGGAGCCTTCATACCTCATCTATACCCACTCTCACGGCGACCACATCGTCGGTGCCAGAGTCTTTTGCCCGCCGGCAGTTGCCATCGCCCAGGAGAACGCCCGCGAAGAAATGCTCAAGGAAGGTCGCGCCGGAATTGAGCGCATGATGCAGATGCGTCCCCAGCTTGCCCCGTATATGAAGGGCGCCGAGGTGGTGCTCCCCGACATCACCTTCTGTCACCAGATGAGTCTCTGCTTCGGCAACCGGCAGATTGAGCTAATCTGGGTGGGACCCGCCCACTCTAACGGCGATATCCTGGTCTATCTCCCCAAGGAGAAAGTCCTTTTCGCCGGCGACCTCCTCTTCGACCACGTCTGCCCGCCTCTCCGAGGCTCAAGTGCCGGCTGGATAGATGCTATCTCTTTTGTTGAAGAGCTGGATGTGAAACACTACGTCCCCGGGCACGGCTTCATCTCCAACAAGAAAGAACTGGGTGATATGAAGCGCTTCCTCCGGCACCTCAGGCGCGAGGTCAAGAAGTGCTACGACCAGAAAATACCCAAGAAAAAGGTAGCCGAGGCAATCAACCTGGGTGAGTTCAAGAACTGGGGCCGTCTGGAGAGACTACCCGATGCGACCGCCTTCATCTACGATGAGTTTGCATCCCATTAGTGGTTTCGTGGGCAAAAGGCTGATAGGACTCTACAGGGTCATAGGGCAAGGTCGCAATGTAAAATTCTCTCTTCTCTTGTGGGAGAGAGTCAGAGTGAGGGGAAAAAGTCCGCCAACCCTCACCATGTCTCTTCTTTTAGCACCATAAGCTATACCCTCAAACTGGCAAAGCGACACTGATATAGGCTAAACTATTTACCAAAATCGTTAGCCAATGGTTTGAGGAGCTTTATGGGAACACCCCTCTGGGAGCCGTCTCCAGAGCGCCAGAGAAACGCCAACATAAACCGCTTCATCCAGTCGGTGAACCGGCGCTACCGTCAGAAGATTGCTTCCTATGACGAGCTTCACCGCTGGTCGTTTGCAAGCCCCGACGAATTCTGGAGCGCCGTCTGGGACTTCTGCGAGATAAAGGCAGAGAAGAGATTCGACACTGTTATCGAGAGGGGCGCTCACATGATAGAGACCAAATGGTTCACCGGCGCCCGTCTCAACTTCGCCGAAAACCTGCTCCGCTACCGGGATAACCATACCGCCCTCATCTTTCGGGGCGAAGACAAAGTCCGCTCTTCCATGACCTACGCCAGGCTCTACGACGAGGTGGGTCTTCTGACTAAATCGCTTAAAGACTTGGGCGTCAGACCCGCCGACCGGATTTGTGGCTTCATGCCCAACATGATTGAGACGGTGGTCGCCATGCTGGCGGGAGCGGCTATCGGCGCTACCTGGTCATCCTGCTCGCCCGATTTCGGGGTGAAGGGCGCCCTTGACCGCTTCGGGCAGATTCAGCCGAAGGTGCTTTTCACCGCCGACGGCTACTTCTATAACGGCAAGACCTTTGATTCGCTCGAAAAAGTCGCCGAAATTATAAAGGGGCTCTCATCGGTAGAGAAGGTTATTGTCGTTCCCTACACCCGGGCTAAGCCGGATATAAGCAACCTGCCGAAGTCAACCGGCTACCGGGAGTTTCTGTCACAGGGCAAGCCGGGCAAGATAGAGTTCGAAGAGCTACCACCAGACCACCCCCTCTACATCATGTATTCCTCGGGGACGACCGGGCTGCCCAAGTGTATGGTTCAGGGGGCAGCCGGGGTGCTTCTGGGACAGCTAAAAGAGCAGAAACTCCATGTCGACCTGAAGCGTGATGACACCATCTTCTATGCCACCACCTGCGGCTGGATGATGTGGAACTGGCTCGTCAGCTCGCTGGCACTGGGGGCAACCGTCGTCCTTTACGACGGCTCACCCTTTTACTCCAAACCCGATTCCCTCTTTGAGATGGCGCAGGATGAGATGGTCACCGTCTTCGGTACCAGCGCCCGCTACCTCGCCGGTCTGGAGAAGAGCGGAGCGAAGCCAGGCAAGAAATATAACCTGACGCCTTTAAAGACTATCCTCTCCACCGGCTCACCCCTGTCGCCGGCGAGCTTTGACTATGTCTATCGCGATATAAAGCAGGACGTGCTCCTTTCTTCCATTTCCGGCGGGACAGACATAAATGGCTGTTTCTTCCTGGGCTCGCCGACCCTTCCCGTTTATCAGGGCGAGCTCCAGTGCAAGGGACTGGGCATGGACGTCAGGGCTTTTGACGCCGGCGGGAACTCGGTGAGCGGTGAGAAGGGCGAGCTGGTCTGTCTCAACCCCTATCCCTCCATGCCTCTTTACTTCTGGGACGACAAGGACAGTCAGAAATACCTCAGCGCCTATTTCGGCGTCTACCCCAACGTCTGGCGGCACGGGGACTTCGTTGAAATCACTGAGAGTGGCGGGGCGGTTATCTACGGGCGCTCCGACGCCACCCTCAAGCCCGGTGGAGTCAGGATTGGCACAGCGGACATCTACCGGGTGGTTGAGACTATCACATGGGTTAAGGACTCCATCGTCGTCGGACAGGAATGGGAAGGGGACGTGAGAATCATCCTTTTCGTCAGGCTTCCCGAGGAGCTCAAGCTCACCGAGATTCTGGCCGGTCGCATAAAGTCCAAGCTGCGTCTTGAGCTCTCGCCGCGCCACGTCCCGGCAAAGGTCATCGCCGTCCCCGAAATCCCCTACACCCTGAATGGCAAGAAGGTGGAGCTGGCGGTCAGGAACGTCATCCATAACCAGCCGGTAACTAACGTTGACGCCCTGGCTAACCCCGGGTCACTCAACTTCTATAAAGACCTGGAGGCGCTCAGGTCATGACCTCGAAGCGGAAGCTGGCTAGAGGGGTCGCCGTCGTCGGGGCGGGCATCACCAGGTTCGGCGTCTACCCCAAAAACGTAGCCTCTGCCGATTTGTTCGTGAGTGCCTTTCTTGACCTGAAAGATGCGGCGGACAAAGGCTTTGATGATAGAGATATTGACGCCCTATATCTGGGGAACCTGAGCAGTGAGCTTTTCGAAGGCACGGCGCACATCGCGGCGGATGTCATGAGCCGCCTGGGACTCACGCCACGACCCGCAGTGAGAGTTGAGAATGCCTGTGCCTCAAGCGGGGTAGCCTTCCGCGAGGGGGTTATCGCTATCGCCTCCGGCATGTGCGACGTGGTGCTGGTGGGGGGCGTGGAGAAGATGACCAACCTTGATACCACAAGTGTCACCGGTGTCCTCAGCCTGGCACTTGACCCGGCTCTGGAACTAGCCTCGGGGGAGACCTTTCCGGGCATCTTTGCCACTATCGCTACCGCTCACATGGCGAAATACGGCACCAGCCCCGAAGACCTGATGCGGGTCGCTATCAAAAACCATAATAACGCCAGCCTGAATCCCAAAGCCCACCTGAAATCGACCATAAAAGACATCATGAAGAAGCGGGCATCTGCCTGCGCCGAGAAGGGACTGTCTGTCCCTGGCTGGCGAGACGAGATGGAGTTCCTTGGCGACCTCGAGCAAAACCCGTATGTCGCTTATCCTTTGAGGCTCTTTGACTGCTCCACCGTCTGTGACGGAGCGAGTTGCGTCCTTCTGATTGCGGAAGACAGGGCGCGGGAGTTCACCGATAAACCCATTTATGTCGCCGGTCTGGGGCAGGCGAGCGACGACCCACTGGGGGAGAGAAGCGACCTGACCTCAATGAGGTCGGTGAGAGAGGCGGCGAGACAGGCATACGAGATGGCAGGCGCTACTCCCAAAGACATAAAACTGGCGGAGGTCCATGACTGCTTCACCATCGCCGAGGTATTAGCCATGGAAGACCTGGGGTTCTACCCGCCGGGCGAGGCGGTCAGAGCGATAAAAAATGGCGAGACGGAACTGACAGGCAGACTACCCATCAACAGCGACGGCGGTCTGAAAGCCAAGGGACACCCCATCGGTGCCACCGGCACCGGCATGGTGGTTGAACTCTTCAAGCAGATGCGGGGTGAAGCCGGAGCCAGACAGATAAAGGGCAGAGATTTAGACCTTGGGCTCATGCTCAACATCGGCGCCCACGGGGGCAACGGCGGTGGTTAACATCCTGGAGCGGAGATAGGTCAGATGCCAGATGAGATTGGCCGGGCGACTTTTCAGGCATCGCTCGAAGCGGGCAATCTCACCGGCTCAAGATGCCGGAGTTGTCAGGCGCTCTATCTCCCGCCGCGACCCATCTGCCCCCGCTGCCGCAACCGTGACATGGAAGTCATCAGCTTCACCGGCAAGGGCAAGCTTACTGCCTACACCGTCATCAGTGTTCCCCCACCGCTGATGGCTGAGGCGGGTTTCAGCCGGGATAACCCCTACTGCTCTGGGGTGGTCGAGCTGGATGAGGGAGTTAGAGTCACCGCCCGTATTCTGGGGGTGGATGTCAAAAACCCGGGCAGGATAAAAATCGGGACGCCGCTAAGAGCGGAGTTCATTCAGGAAACGCATCAGGGCAAAAGAAAGACCATCCTTATCTTCCGCGCCCTGGTGTAAGTAAATACTCCCACTGTCATTGTGAGTCGAAGGCGAAGCAATCCGCAACCTCCTCCCAGCATGAAAACCAAGGGCGACCGATACCATTCAAATAGCATCTTGACAGAATGGGATGCGGGCAATAGAGTTAAAGTAAAAATAAAACTATCGGGAGTTGAACGAGATGTCCACTCTTTTTCTCAGGGCGAGCGATGTCCGGGCGCTAATCACCATGAAAGAAACGATAGAAGTAGTCGAAGAGGCTTTCAAGGAGCACGCCCGGGGCAAGACACAGATGCCCGCCAAGGTCTACTTGAACCTGGATAAGGGTGACTTTCGGGCGATGCCCGCCTCACTGCCCGGCGCCGCCGGCTTAAAGTGGGTCAACGTGCACCCGGGAAACCCACCACTGGGGCTCCCCACCGTCATGGCGGTCGTCATCTATAACGACCCCGAGACCGGCTACCCCTTGGCGGTTATGGACGGCACCGACACCACGGCTTACCGCACCGGCGCAACCTCCGCTATCGCCGCCAAACACCTCGCCAGAAAGGACGCCGCTACCCTGGGGCTTATCGGAGCAGGGCATGAAGCCCACACTCACCTCCTCGCCCACGTTGAGCTTTTCAAATTCAAGTCTATCCGGGTCTACGATATAAACGAGAGCAAGGCAGAAAAATTCGTCCGGGAGTTCCCTGACTATCCGGCTAAGGCATCTTCTCTGGAGGAGACAGTTAGCTCGGACATCATCTGTACCCTTACCCCATCCCGCCAGCCTTACCTGAAGAAGGAATGGGTAAAGCCGGGCGCTCACATAAACGCCGTGGGTGCCGACGCCCCGGGTAAAGAGGAGCTTGAGCCAGCCGTGCTCAAGAGCGCCCGTGTGGTGGTGGATAACATGGAGCAGGCGGTTCACGGCGGTGAGGTCAACGTCCCCATCAGCCGGGGACTTTACCTTCCCGAGGAAATATACGGCACCTTAGACGAGGTCGTTTCCGGAAAGAAGCCCGGGAGAGCCAACGAGAGAGAGGTTACCATCTTCGTCTCGACGGGTCTGGCGATTGAAGACGTCGCCGTGGCTAAGCTCCTCTATGAGAAAGCTAAGAAAAAAGGCGGCTATCTGACGCTGGATTTTGTGTAACGGTTCTACCAGCGGGGCAAACCGGCGGGAAGTTGAACTTCCACCGTCCGCCCGATGGTAAGCACCGGGCACGGGGCTAACTGTACTACCCTCTCTGCCACCGAGCCAAGAAGGAGATGAGGCAGCCCGGTTCGTCCGCGTGTGCCCATCACGATAAGGTCGTGCCTGCCTTCTCTGGCAACCCGCAGAATCTCGTCCGAGTAGTAGCCTCGACTAACCATCGGCGTAAAGTCTTTTATCTCCTTGGACAAGAGCCGTTCCGTTACCTCTTTAAGCTGCCTCCAGGCGTCTTTTTCGAGTTCTTGCTGGTACCCTTCAAGGTCAAAGTCGGTAGACAACTCGGTGGTGCTCGGAACAGACGCCGAAGAAACCACGTGGAGCACAACCAGCTTGGATTTGAAATGGACTGCCAGGTCATTAGCAAACTTGATTGCCTTGTAAGATGGTTCACTAAAGTCGGTGGGGCTGAGAATGTTCTTGAATGCTAACATCTACTTCCTCCCTTCGGGGTGACCCCTTGCTCCATTAATTTTGCTAAATATATGCGATAACCCCGGAAACACCGGCAAGGACAAGAACCCAGATGGAGTCTATCTTATGGCTTCTTATCAATAAGAATGCTACCAGCGCAATGATAGCCCCCCTTATATCGGCGATTCCCTTCCCTCTCAAAATAGAGATAGCTGCGGCGGCAATTAACGCTATCACTGCCGGTCTGAGTCCCCTGATGAATTTCTTGACCACGGTGTTCGTCGCAAATGCATTCAAGACCCTGATGACAATTAGGATGAGGATGACCGAGGGCAGGCAGACCCCGATTGTGGCAAAAGTAGCCCCCATAACACCAGCCACTCTGTAGCCGACATAGGTTGCCGTGTTCACCGCTATCGGTCCCGGGGTAAGCTCAGAAACCGCCACAAGGTCTAGGAACTCACGGTAACTCAGCCAGCTCAGTTCCTCCACGACTATCTTCTGGATAAGAGGGATGGTGGCATAGCCGCCGCCGAAGGCGAAAAGCCCAATCTGTACAAAGGCAAGGAAAACCCGGATGAGCATCACTTCTGCTCCCCCCAGAGAATTCCCAGGGTACCACCAATGGCAATGGCTATTATGGGGTGTAGATGGAGAATGAGCAGATCCAGGAGCCCAAAGGCGACGACAACCTCTTTATAGCTTTGAAGGGTTTTTCGCCCCATGTCCACCACAGAGTTAGCGAGAAGCGCCACTATCGCCGGGGTAGCGCCCTTGAAGAAGTCAAGCACTATTCTGGATTGTCTCATTTGGGTCAGGAACATTGCTACCAGAATTAGCGCAATGTATGATGGCATTGCCGCACCCAGCGCCGCTACCACCGCCCCAGTCTCCCCGGCAATTTTGCTCCCGACAAATGTCGCCGTGTTGATTGCCATTGCCCCGGGGACACTCTCCGCTACGGCAATGCCATCCACGAAGTTGACTGCATCAAGCCACTTCCTTTTTGTCACCAGCTCGTTTTCAATAAGGGGAAGCATGGCATAGCCCCCACCCCAGGTACAGACACCAATCTTGAAGAAAACCAGAAACAGACTTATGAGCCTAACCGGGCGGTGGCTCAACCGCTTGGTTTCAGCTATCGCCACTAGATTCACCTCAAGCAATTCTCTACTGTTTTAGTTCCTATTTCCTACTATTTTAGTATGTTTCTCCATAAAAAGCAAATAATCTTCACGCAAATTGAAATGGACAATCGCTTTCCGTTCGAAACGGGGCTGTTTCTGAACCAGATGTTACCAGATTCAGTTCAAAGGAGGGCTTTGGCTAATCAGGCGAGCCTAAATCCTCTGGAGTGAGTTTAATCAGACTCTCCTGAGGCGGCTCCTTATAGCGTAAGCGTAGAGGTATCTCCTGGCTGCGACACTCCGCGACTATCCAGATAAGGGTAAGCGTAAGAGACAGAAAATTACCGACGGGGTAAGCTATCCAGATGCCGTTCAGACCGAATATCCGGCTGAATAGCAGAACCAGAGGCAGAATAAAGAAAAACTGACGGGACGAGGCGACGATAAGAGACGCCACCGCCCTACCAAGCCCCTGGAAAAAGTAATTCAGAGCCATCTGGGTGCCGGTAAAAAAGAAGGTCAGGGAAAAGATGCGGGATGCGGCAATCCCCAGGGTAAGATACCCGGGGTCACTGCCGAACACCGACAAGATTGGGGCGGTAAATAACAGCATCACCAGCCAGCAGGTCGCTCCCCAGGCAAAGCTGACCAGTCCTGCCTTGACCACTATCTCGCCGACGCGCTCCTTTTTGTGTGCCCCGTAGTTGTATCCGATGAGAGGCATCATACCCTGGCCCAGACCGGTGGAAGGCTGGACGAACAGGTCTCGAATCTTGAACAGGACACCGACCACCGCCAGGGGTGCCGTGCCAAAAGATACCGCGATATTGTTATCTACGGAACGCGTGAGCGCCTGACCCGCCTGCTGTACAAAACGTGTCGTGCCGATGCGGAAGATTTCTCCAATCAGCTTAAAATTAGGTATGAAATAACTGGGCTGGAAACGATAGGACGACCTCCTGGAGCTTAAATAGACAAGGAGAATCGCAATACCCAGGCCCCGCCCTACGGTGGTCGCCAGTGCGAAGCCCGCCATCCCCATCATGGGAAACGGCCCGATACCAAATCCCAAAAGCGGGTCAAACACCAGATTCCCCAGCATGGAAACGATACTGGCGGTGCTGGCAAGAACCGGATTCCCTTCAGCCCGAATAAGGTCGACCAGTACCATCAGGAAGAAGTTTACTACCAGAAACGCAGTCTCCACCCTCATGTAGCTCAGGGCGTGGGGCATAACCTCATCACTCGCCCCAAAAATCCGCATTAAGAAGCGCAGGCTGACGAGACAGATGACGGTCAGTATACCGCCGAAAAGGAAGAAGGTGGTGATGGCGTTAGCCGCTGCCCGGTTCGCATCCTCGTGCCTTCCCGCACCCAGGCGCCGTGAGATGATGGAGGCAGCGCCGGTGCCGATTGCCTGGCCCAGTGCGTTATAAACTATCATCAGCGGATAGGCGATGGCCATAGCCGCCAGCGGTGCCAGCCCCAGACGGCTAACAAAGGCGGTATCGACTATGTTGAAGCTAGCCTGAACCAGGTTGGCGAGGATGGCCGGCCCTGAAAAACGCAGCAGTAGACCCATGATGCGTCCCTGCCCCATTATCTCACTGCGATGGCCTTCTGCCTGTTTCATGAATTATGCTTTTTGTGCGAGAGTGTCTTTAGATTTCCTACTATTTTAGTATGTTTCCCTGTGAAAAAGCAACACCTAGCTGTCATTGCGAGCCAAAGGCGAAGCAATCCCTGATTGTCACCCCTGCAAAAGCAGGGGCTAAGAAGGTAAAGAAATATCGACTTTGTTCTTAAAGGTAAGGTTTGGATTCCCGTTCAGGGTGAACCCGTTCACTTCGTGGTTCACCCTGAAGAGATTCACCATGAATGGGTGACTCAGTGGAACCAGGGTGAACCCGCTTTCGCGGGAATGACAGTGTATAAGTTGTCTCACATAGCGAGAGTCCCCAAAACGAATGGGACAAACTACACAAAACAAGAAAGCCGGTAGCTTTATGTCCACCAGATAGCGAGGGCTATGCCCAAAAGGGCACCGACCAGCACCTCGGAGCCGCTGTGTCCAATCAGCTCGCGCACATGCTCCTGTTTGAAGGGTCCGCCTTTGGCCAGCTCGTCCAGAATGCGGTTAACCGTAATTGCGTTTTCGGTCACCGCCTGCCGCAAGCCGGCGGCGTCATACATCACCACAACGGCAAAAAGGGCGGCAAGAGCGAAGGTGACGGAGTTGAATCCGTCAAGAATGGCGATAGTGGTGGCTAGGGCACAGACCAGGGCGGTGTGCGAACTGGGCATCTTACCCATGCTGAAGAGATAGGTTAAGTTCAGCCGACCTTCTCTGATGAGGCAGATAATCACCTTGAGCACCTGCGCTACCGCCCAGGAACCGGCGGGAACCCAGACTGCCTTATTGCTCAGTAGAGAGTTAAAAAGCTCTTTAGCAGTAACATTCACTAACAAGTCTATATCTCTAGATACTTGCCCTAGATTATAGCAAGAGGAGAGCGGGATAACAAGTACTGGGATATAAAGATCATCTAAGTTGGCTGAGCTAACTTATCATGCGGGCGAGGCGAATCTATCTCAAACAATATCGCCGTAATCCTCGATTCAGTCATTGAGCCTGAATTGTGAATGATGTAACAGAATATTTACTTCTTTGGACGAATCCCAATACCAACGAGCGCAATTCCTATCATACCTACAATTATGCCTGAATTCTTTATGTTTAGCGCAATCTCATATGCCCTTTGAGCTGTAAATGAGGAGAGCCTCGCCAAGTCCCAGAGGTAACCACCCATTTGTTGGAGTAAGTTTGACCCCAATTGAAAAAGCCCAACACCGATGAGGATTAGCAAAACACCACAAATGATCGCCGCGATTTTCTTTTTACTCATATTATGTCCAAGTTCACTCTCTTATCGTTCCTTTTCTC
>JAZDNC010000048.1:0-8651 GCA_043800335.1 Chloroflexota bacterium | reverse complement strand
ATCCTGAATGGAGATTGTTCCATCGGGCTTTTTGACCCCGTAGCCAGCTTCAAGGAGCAGTTCCTTTGCCCTCGCTTTATCGTAGAGCGTCCCGTAGCCAAACTGAGGCACCCCTTCCTCGGTGTACCACGGTGAGGGCTTAGGGATGAAGCTGAAAGCCGGGTCGCCGAAGCCGAGCAGGATGGAGTCAATCACCGTCTTTTTTGAGATGGACATGGAAAGCGCCTGCCTTACCTTCGGCTCCTTGAGTCCCGCCCAGCCGTTCTGGCGCAGATTGTAAGAGATAAGGTTGTAGCCAGAGGTAGGCTCGGTGTAGACCTTGATACTGGGCATCTCTTTGAACCGGGCGACATCCTCGGGTTCAATCCCGGCGTAGGTGATGTCCCCGGCTTCAAGGGCGGCGGTTACCGCCTCGGGTGTGCCCAGGAGCTTAACGATGTACTGCTCAAAGAAGGGGGCACCGCTCTCTTTCCCCAGGTAGTAGTCGGGGTTGCGCTCCACCACGTACTTATCGTTCCGTACCCACTCCTTGAAGCGGTATGGCCCCAGGTTACCGGTGTAGGTCAGGTTGTTGAACTCAGGCGCCTGGGTAAAGGCGGTGACATCGCCCTCGTATTTCTGGGCGATATGCTTGGGGTAAGGGGTAAGAGAATAAATACTAATATCCACGAACTCCGGGTCAATCGTCTTCCTTTTGATGGTGAAGGTGGTATCGTTTACTACCTCCGGCTCGACGAAGACCGTCTCGCCGGCAACCGTCTCCTGCCAGTCGCTCTTGTAGGTGTAGTTGAGCCAATCGGAGAACATGAGGTTCTTGAGGGTATAAACGTAGTCTTCGGCGGTTACCTTGACGCCCTCGCTCCACTTAAGGTCGTCCCGAATGGTGATGGTGCAGGTAAGCCCGTCCGCTGACACCTCAACCGGCTTCGCCAGGTGGCGTAACACCACGTTCCAGTTGTTGTCGTAGGTGGCAAGTCCCTCAAGAGTGTAGCCGACGTAGCCGAAGGAGGCGGCATCCGCCGCCAGGAGCCAGTTCAGGGTCTCGGCGTCACCGGCGGAGTCCCCTTCAATGAAGATGCCTTTCGCCGTTTTCTTTTCCGTGCAGCCTGGGGACAGGGAGAGCAACGCCAGAAGAATGAATATTATAAGTGTCTTTCTCACTTCTTCTCCTCTGCGCTGGCGCTAGCCTGTTTCTGCCCTTCGCTGGCCAGCCATCTGGCGATGTTGGAGATAAGCTGGTTGTTGTCATAGAAGCCGTTGTAGGGTTCGGTCATGAAGGTCAGGTCGTATAGAGCGATGATGTTCTTTTCGCTGAGCAGGACCATTGGAGAGAGCCCAGTTCGCGTCTCAATGAAAGAGGAGAAGGTGTTGGCATCGGTCAGGGCGAGGGCGCCTTCGGGAGCGGTTATCACCCCTGCGGTGTAAAGGGAAATTTCGGTTAGACCTTCGGTGAGACCATTTTCCCCGAACTGGCTTATAATTATGTTGCGGAAGTTCGTTTCGTTTTCTTTGAGGTTGTAGAGATATCCCTCCTCGAAGACGAGCCCGAACTCGAGACCGAGGCTGTTTATCTTGCCGGGACGGGTGGGGTCAGCCACCAGAAACAGCTTGCCTCCCTTTTTCAGGAACTCACGGATAGTTTCCTTCTCTTTTTGGGTGAACTCTGCGGTGGGGCAGGCAACGACGAAGGCAAGAGGCGGTTTTTCTGAGTCGGTCGGTGTGGGCGTTGACTCCGTAGCGGTCGTCTCCTTGCCCAGGAGTGTCTTCTCCAGGTCGTCGGTCGTAGTGAGCGTCCTTACGGCTAAGCCTCTCGCCATGACTCTTGCCGCAAGGACATTGAGCTCATTAAGCTCAAGGTCATTCTGGTGGGCGAGGTCAACGAGGATGTTACCCTCGCGCTTGCCCAGGTCGGTCTCGGTGAAAGATGTGGCGGGGGCTGAGGGAAGGATTATATCCTCGTAGCTGGGCGTTGCCACTGGCTCGGGGCGATAGAAGCCACTGTAGTAGTAAGCCCCTCGCATAAGGGAGATGGTGACTATGCTTATGATGATGATGGCGAGTCTTTTCTTCAACCACTTACTCCGGTTCTACATAGAGGTAATAGTAGGTGGGAATCAGGGGACGCTCCGAGAGCAGGGCACGCGCCGCGTCTGACTCGAAGAGCCAGGAGAGTGAGGCCGTTTCGTTCTCAAGGTTAGTTACTCTGTAATTTCTGATGTGAGCTAGACTCGCTGCCTTTTCTCTCGCCGCGAGACTGGTGCCGATTTCGTCAATGAGACCATTCCTGAGCCCCTCTGTCCCCGAGTAGATTTCTCCCCGCGCCAGTTCTTCCGTAGATAGCTTAAGCTTCGCTCCCCTTCCCGAGGTAACGGCAGACGTAAACTGCTTTTGTGCCGTGGCGAGTACGCCTACGACCTTTCGCTGTGAGCCGCCGGTTGATTTGAAGGGTCCGGTGGTGAGTGTGGTCTCATCCAAGGTCTCAACTTCGGGGAGTGTTACCTTGACGCCGACACTGCCGATGGTCGATGTCGGTTCGGCGTAAATATAATTGGCTGGGGCAGCGATGTAATACCCACCGCTGGCGGCGACCGTGCCTACGGAGACGACCACGGGCTTGGCCTCTCTTAACTTCAGGAGTTCTAGGTAGATTGGCTCAACGGCGCTGACACTACCGCCGGGGCTGTCTATCTTAAGAACGACGGCTCTTATGTTCCTGTCGCTGCGGGCTTGCTGGATAAGCTCAAGAGTGCTATCAACAAACTCCTGACCTGACATGACGCCTGAGATATTGAGCACGGCGATACTGGGCTTGGGGATGAGCCACCAGGAAAACGCCACCCCGAACACCAGCCCGATGAGGAGGGTGGTGAGAAGCGAGGTCAGGAAGCGCTTCAAGACCAGCTTAGTTCTCTGTCGCCAAGCCATCGGTAAATCCCTGTCATTCTGATGCCCCCTATTATACTCAGAGTCGGCTTGTCCCGCAATTTTGAATATTTGTTGTTCTGGTGATACCATCGTGAGCGTGTCGTGATGTGGCAGACCTCTGCCCTTGTCATTGCGAGTAGTCCCGATTCCTTATCCCCTATCGGGGCAACGTGGCAATCTCCTGCCTGTCATTCCCGCGAAACCTGTCCCGTACCTGATACGGGAGCGGGAATTCAGAGGGGGTAGAGTGGGGTCTGGACTCACGGGTCAAGCCTGACAATGACATAGACATAATGGGGTGAGATTGCCAAGCTTCCCCGTCCTCAACGGCTCACACACTATGCTCCGGATAACCCGCTCAACCGTTTGAGATGCCTTCTGAAATCTTCTTGAACTGCTTCGCCGAGATAGTTCAGTTCTATTCCAGCGCCACGGGCGGTGATGACCAGCCGTGATAGCAGCTCCAGTGTTTCCGTCTTAAGCATCGCCTCGTCCAGTGAGCTTCCCCAGACCAGTGTGCCGTGGTTTTCAAGGAGTAACACCTCACTGGATGCGGCTTTCTCCGCCACCGCCTGAGCCAGCTCACGGCTTCCCGGATGGGCGTAAGTCACTCTGACAACATCTCCCAGGTAAGCCATAGCCTCGGGGAAGAGGTCTGTGTTCAGGGGTGTTTGGGTACAACTAATCAGCGTGGCGTAAAATGGGTGGGCGTGGACTATCGCCTTCGCCCCTTCCTGTCTCTGGTAGATAAGCCGGTGTAATTCCTTCTCGATTGAGGGTGGCTTCGTTCCCTCCCATCTGTCGTTGCCAATCCGGCAGACGGTTAATTCGTCGCCGCCTAAAGTGCCCAGGTCTGAGCCTCTGGCGTTAATCAGGAAGGAACTTTCGCCAAGCCTCAGGCTCAGGTTACCGCTCCTGCCCCAGGTGAGTCCCTTCTCCGCCAGCAGGCGTCCGAACTTCTTTAGTTCATCTCTAGGCATCATCTGCTCCTCCAAAAGAAAGCCCCTCTCTGAGATGAGAGGGGCTTAAGGTGCTTTAACCTACTCTATCTAGATAACCCCATCTTTCTTGAACTGCTCGATGTCGGCGTCGGAGTAGCCGAGATTCTTCAGGACGGGCACGTTATGCTCGCCCAGCTCCGGGGCGATACCGATTTTGACCGGGGTCTCGGAGAACTTCCAGGGCGAGCCGACCACGCTGAACTTACCGTGCCTCGGGTGGTTGACTTCGACCACGTAGTTGTTAGCGATGACATCGGCGTCACCACAGACATCCTTGAGGGTGTTGATGGGGGCGCAAACGATATCGGCGTCACGCAGTAGCTTCACCCAGCGGTCACGGGAGTCTGAGGCGAACATCTTGCCTAAGGTCTCCAGGAAGACGCGCTGTTTCTCCGGGGACGAGGCGACGTCTCCTAGCTTGCTGCAGCCAATCTCAGCCAGCATCTTGCTGAAGCCAGCGGCGGCCATGCCCTTCTCCCAGGCGGGTTCACCCACCACCTGAAACATGAAGGACTTGCCGTCCTTATCAACGAAGTTGGCATTGAAGTTGGGGGCGGAACCGCCGGTGATGCGGGTTTGCCCGCCGGTAGGAACCTCGCCGGTCATGCAGGCGCGGGTGAGGGTAAAGCCCATGAGTCTTGCCTGTCCGCCGAGGAGGGAGATATCAACCCGCTGTCCCTTTCCTGTCGTCTTGGCGCGGTAGAGGGCGGCGAGCGCCCCGACGAAGGCGGTCATACCAGCGGTCTCATCAGCAACGGAGACCTGCCCCGTCCGCATCGGCATGCCGGGCTGGGCATAGGCGCTGGCGATACCGCCGGCAGCCTGCGCCGCGCCATCGGTCGCCGGCAGCATGGCGTTGGGCCCATCGGTACCATAGCCGGAGAGGGCGAGATAGACGATGCGCGGGTTCACCTTGCGGATGTCATCGTAGCCGAAGCCGTTGCGCTCGGCGGCGCCGGGACGGAAGTTCTGCCCGAAGACATCGGCCTGCTTTACCAGCTGGTAGAGAATCTCCTTGGCTTTGGGCAATCTCAAGTTCAGGGTTATGCACTTGACGCCGCGGTTATTGGTCTCGAAGTAAGGGCTTACCGGGAAGTTGGGGTAGCGCATAAGCTGTCTGCCCAGTTCACCGGTGCCCGGCTGTTCTATCTTGATAACCTCAGCTCCTAGGTCGGCGAAGTGGGCGAAGCAGACCGGACCCGCCTGAAACATGGTGCAGGCGACACACTTTACCCCGGCTAATGGACCCTGTAATTCAGCCATCTTGTCACTTCCTCCTTTATAATCGTTTCTCTAATAAAAAGCCCACACTAAATTGTGTGGCGCTAGGGCTTCTTCAGGGGGAAACCGCTCAAGGTCTTAAGGGGAATATTCATCCGCATCATGTCTCAGCACTATTCTAGTGGTAGGGGCGGGTGCTGTCAATCGGCTGTGCGGTTCAAGGATTAGTGATGCTGACCCCCTATCCCCAATATCCATTCTATCACAGGGGAGCGGGTTACCAGCTTCTAAAGTCAGAGGAGAGTCAGAACAGACTAAGTGTTCCATAGATGGTTGACAATTCGGATTTATACAACCAGCATCGCATCGCCGAAGCTGTAAAAGCGGTATTTCTCTCTGATTGCCTCGGCGTAAGCCTTCAGAATTAGCTCTCTATTAGCGAAAGCGGAAACCAGCATGAGGAGTGTGGAGCGGGGCAGGTGGAAGTTGGTGACAAGGGCGTCCATCACCCGGAACTTATAGCTGGGCAGGATGAAGAGGTTCACCCAGCCGGAGAAAGGCTCGACCGGGGCTTTCTTACTCAATTGAGATGCCTGCTCTACCAGCCTGACGGCGGTGGTGCCCACGCAGATGACTCGTCTTCTCTCCCTTTTCGCCCGGGAAAGCCGGGTCGCCACCTCTTCGCTGATAATGCCGTATTCGCTGTGTATCTGGTGTTCCTGCGGGTCTTCTTCGGCTACGGGGCGGAAGGTGTCAAGTCCGATATGCAGCGTGACGAAGAGACACTCAGCCCCCTTCTGTTTGATTGAATCCAGAAGCTCAGGGGTGAGGTGCAGACCCGCCGTAGGTGCGGCAACACTGCCAGAACTCCTGGCATAGACCGTCTGGTAGCGCTCCGGTCTGGAGAGAGGGGTATGGATATAGGGCGGCAGAGGTATTTTCCCCAGAGCTGGTAGAAGCGTCTCATCAGATAGGTTGACCAGCCTTACTCCGTTATCTTTGACATCTTTAATGTCAATGGTTAGTCTGCAATCGCCGCCATCTGAGCCGTCTGCTATCTCAACTGTAGTGCCGGGTCTCAATCTTCTTCCGGGCTTAACGAGGGCTTCCCATTCTCCCTCAGAGAGCCGTCTCAGCAGTAAGACCTCCGCCTTGCCTCCGCTACCAGTTTTTCTGCCGTTAAGTCGGGCAGGGATAACCCGGCTGTCGTTGAATACCAGCACATCGCCGGATTTTAGATAATCGGGGAGTTCTGAGAAAAGCCTGTGTTCAATCAGACCACTCTGGCGGTCTAAGACCAGAAGGCGGGAGTGGTCTCTCGGTTCAATCGGCATCTGGGCAATTAACTCCGATGGAAGATAGTAGTCAAAGTCGCTGGTCTTCATAGCTGTCTTAATATGTTACCATTTAGCCTGTCTTGAGCAAAAGCCGAACCTACATCCGAGTTTTGAAAGTATTGCTAACTGTCGGTCTGTTCGGCTATAATCCGCATCAATCTGTAGATTGTCTCCCCTTCTACAACTGCGATTTATCTACCCGGCAGGCGAAGAAAATCTCTGGCCCTGTGAGAGGAGACTCATGAAACTTGACACACAGGTCAAAAACTCCCCAAAGATATTCTATGGCTGGTGGGTGGTCGTGAGCGCCGCCGTAAGCAGCGCTATCCACGCCGGAATACTGCTGTATGGCTTCGGCCCTTTCTTCGATTCACTGGTTGAAGAGTTTAAGGCTTCGCGAGCCGCCGTATCTCTGGCGATTTCTATCTCGCGGCTTGAGGGCGGTGTTTTAGGCCCGATTGATGGCTTTCTGGTGGACAAATTTGGCCCAAGAAGGATTTCCTTATTCGGGCGGGTTCTGATGGGTTCCGGGCTTATAGTGCTCAGCCGTATCTCCAGTATCAATCAGTTTTATCTGGTGTATGCCGCGATGGTGACCCTGGGGGCTGGGCTGGGATTCTTCACCGCCACCTACACCGCCGTTGGTAACTGGTTCGTAAAAAAGCGGGGAATAGCCTTTGGTATTACCGAAGCGGGGATTGGTGCGGGAGGGCTTCTCGTGCCTCTGGTAAGTCTACTAGTCATCCATTACGGCTGGAGGCAGGCGTGGCTCATAATAGGCATTACGGTGCTGGTGGTGGCTCCTCCCTTGGCACTCCTCCTGAGGCACAAGCCTGAGCAGTACGGCTACGTTCCCGACGGCATAACCGCCACAGAAATAGAAACGGCGGAAACAAACAGGCCAGCCCAGAAGGCGTCGGAAGACACTGATTTTACAACAGGAGAGGCTTTAAGGACGCGAGCCTTCTGGTTTTTAGCCCTTGTTTTTACGCTTCGTCTCATGGTAACCAGCGCCATCCCTATACATATTATGCCTTATCTTCTTGACGTCGGCTTCGATAGGGGTATCGCTGCTACCGCTCTGGGTTCAATAGGTATTGTCAGTGGTGTAGCGAGGCTGGGTTTCGGCTGGCTAAGCGACATTATTGATAAAAAATATATCATTGTGGGGCTACTGGGATTGCTCACGGGGGCGTTATCTTTCCTGGGTTACGTGAAAAACCTGTGGCAGTTAGTTCTTTTCATCCTGTGCTATGCCCCGGCTTACGGGGGGCTGGCTGTCCTGATGCAGGCGATACGGGGACAGTATTTCGGGCGCCGGAACTTTGGCACTATCATGGGCTTTATGAACAGCATCACCATGATTGGGACAGTGGCGGGACCTTACTTTGCCGGTTACACCTGGGACGCGACCGGAAGCTACCGCCGGGCGTTCCTTGTTTTTGCCGTGGCTGCGGCAATCGCCATGATGCTGGCTCTATTGACAAAGCCGCCGCTAAAAAAGAAAAGCAGTTGACTCAGACTAATGCTATCTGCTCCCCTTGTGCTGACGCGTCTCTATAGAACCGAGAGGCTACTAAGGCTGTAGTTTGGGGCTAAGCCCCGGTCTGCCGTAGAGTTACGATAACGTTCCCCTCTTCTTCCTGGGCATTCGCGACTATTGGCAAACCCCGGAGGGTAGCAAGTGTATCAATCGGTTGCTGAGGAGCGACAACAATCATTATCTCACTGACTGACCCGCAAATGACTACTATCCTTAGATTTCGGGTTTTCTTTAGGATAGCCTCAAATTCAGATATCTGCTCGGCAGTTACCGGCTCAGTTATTATGATGTTGACGTTACCTTTGGATGCCCTTAAACCGGCAGGTTTGCGAACTCTCCCCCTGGCTTGACGTTCAGACTCGCTCTTTCTCTTCTCTCCAAGCTGTTTAGCTGGCTTAGCTTCCTCTTGGGCTTTAAGCGCTGCTTCTCGCTTAGCTTGTGCCTCAATCTCTCTGGATTTCTTCTCTTCGTCAGCCTTCTTCTTAAGCTCCTCTTTGGCGAGGCGCTCGGCTTCGTCCTTAACCCGCTTAGCCTCGATGGCTTCCAGACGAGCTTTCTCTCTAGCTTGAAGCTCGGCTTCTCTTTTTGTCTTCTCCTCAAGCTCTCGGGCTCTTCTGGCTTCTT
>JAZDNC010000042.1:0-2603 GCA_043800335.1 Chloroflexota bacterium | reverse complement strand
GGTCAAGTCAGCGTGAAGCGAAACGAAGTCCGACTCCCGGAGCAAATGTTCAAGCTCTACGGACTCAACTCCAGCCCTCTTCATGACGGCGGTGGAGACATAAGGGTCATACGCCAAAATCCTCATGCCGAACCCCTTCGCTTTCGGTACCAGAGCGCGCGGTATCAGACCAAAGCCGACGAGTCCCAGGGTTCGACCTCTCACCGGGGTAATGCCGCGCCAGATTTCCCCCATTTCCGGGCCATGAATACTGCGCCATACCCCGGCCCGGACCGCCCTGTCTAGCTTGAAGAGCTTGCGGGCACACGCCAGAAGCAGGGCCATAGTGTGGTCAGATACCTCCTCGGCAGAAGCGCCCGGGACGCGGGAGACGCAGATACCCGCCTCGGTAGCGGCGGCTATGTCTATATTGCCGTAGCCAGTCTTGGCCGTAGTAATCAAGCGGCATGACTTGAGGCTGCTTATGACTTTTTTGGTGTAAGGCTCAAGGACGCAGACCACCGCATCAGCGTCACGGGCGGCGGTAATAATCTCTTCCTCAGTGGTCGAGGGTTTATCGATGAATTCCACACCCTTCATCTTTCTGAAGCCTTCCTTATCAATATGGAAAGCAATGGTGGTGGTAGAGACAATCTTGAAGCTCATTTCGACCTCCGTTTCAGGGACATCTATTCGACCACACCTCTAAATCAGATAATTCCTATTATGGCATCTCATTCAACGAATATCCAACTTGACATTGAAAGATGATTGTGCTGATGAGTACATGAACGGTACTGGTGCTTAGGTGCAGCAGTCCCCGTTATAAAGCAAGAGAGACCCTTCGCTTCGCTCGGGGTGACAGTATAGGGTATGTCATTCTGAACGAAGCGAAGAATCTTGTCTCGCTGATTTACGTAACTAAGCACTAGTCCAAAACAAAATCAGCCTCGGGCGAGGCTGATTTCCGTTGCCGGTCTTGCTTTGAACTACGAAACAGAGGACTGCCTAGCGGCTACCTTTAGCCCCTCCCGGAAAGCGTCTATATTTGGTTTCGCCTTGTCCCCGAATCTCAATGCCAGGTTCTTCTCGATTAGCTCTGGCGGAATCAATTTGCTCACTCCCATATACACGCCAAGCAGGATGAAGTTGGCGCCCCGGGGATTGCCGATGGCCCGGGCCATCGCCGTGGCCGGCACCTCAATCACGGTCACATCTCTTCTGTCCACCTTGCCCTGCAGTCCAGTACTCTCCAGGATTATTGTTCCGCCAGACCTGACCCTGACTTCGCAGGCTTTTAGCTGGGCCGGGTCAAGGACGACCACCGTTTGTACCTGTGACAGGACGGGCGAGGCAATTTCTTCGTCAGAATAAATGACAAAACACTCGGAGGGACCGCCTCTCACTGCGGCGCTGTAGTTGGGGAACCACACCACGTGCTCGTACTCTTCATAGGCAGCCTCGGCCACAAACTCACCCGCCAGTAACACGCCACCGCCGCCGACTCCGCTGAAGACTACTTCCCCCCTTCTCTTATTCGTCATACATCTTCCTTATTTCAACCAGAAATCGTGGCAACTACTCAATTTTATCCACATTTTTGAACTCGCCGAGCGGGTACTCCGCGATTACTTCGTCCACCCGTTTCAGCGCCTGCATCGGCGTCATATGCCACTGGACGGGGCAGGCAGAGATTATTTCCACATAGCTGAGCCCGACATTGTCAATTTGTTTCTGGAAGGCCGTCCTGACATAGCGCTTTGCTGCCTGATAGTTAGCCGGGGTATTGACCGCTCCCCGGGCGCTGTAAACTACGGTCTTGAACTGGGCTAACAATTCGGCGGCGTGTACCGGATAGCCCGCTTCAGGACTGCGTCCCGTAGGGCAGGTGGGTGTCACCTGTCCCATCAGAGTCGTCGGCGCCAGTTGACCTCCGGTACTGGAATAGTTGGTATTGTTGTACATAATTATGGTAATCTTTTCGCCGCGGACAAGGGCGCCCATCAAAGCATCGGCGCCGATGGCTAACAGGTCGCCATCCCCCTGGATAGTGAATACGATGGCATCCGGGTGAACCCGCTTGATGCCGGTGGCAAGGTCAGGACCGCGCCCGTGAGGTCCGATAATACGGTCGATGTCGAACCCGGACATGGGCAGGGAGTTACACCCGGCTCCGTTCACCACGATTGCCCGTTGGCCAATACCCAGTTCCTCCATGACCAGGGCAATCAAAGTGGTCGCTACCCCGTGTTGACAGCCGGGACAAAAGGGTACCTTCACCAACGACGCATCCCACAGCCTTGCGGGGCCAGCTACTTTTTGTCTGGTTACCATGGTCGCCTCCCTACAGCAGCTTCTTTGCTTCTTCCAGGACCCGCGCCGGGAAGATTATCCCTAAGTCCGAGGTAAGATGCCGGGCAAACACGCCTACGAAATGAATCTCCGCCTGCCCATCTACGCTAGCGCGGACATCGTCCACCATTTGACCCAGGTTGTCCTCAACGACCAGAAACTTGGCTCCCCTGGCTGCCTTTTCCTTGAAGACCTGGAACGGAAATGGCCACAGGGTAATCGGGCGAATCAGTCCAATCTTCAGGCCCTCAGCGCGGGCTATGTTGACCACT
>JAZDNC010000024.1:0-8424 GCA_043800335.1 Chloroflexota bacterium | reverse complement strand
TGATAATCTCCGATGTCATCGGCAACCGCCTCGACGTTATCGCCTCGGGACCTACTTATCCTGATAGCTCAACTTTCAGGGATGCCTATCAGGTTCTGGGAAGATATAATCTCCTGTCCTGTGCCCCGGAAAGTATTGTGAATTATATAAATCGTGGGTTGAGGGGAGAGGAGGTAGAGACTCCGAAAACCCTCACCAACTGCCGGAACTACATCATCGGGGACAGTGCCCTGGCACTTCAAAGTGCCGCCATAAAAGCCGGGGAACTGGGCTTGAGACCCATCATACTCACCTCCGAGCAGAAGGGAGAGGTTGAGCAAGTAGCCCGGCTCAGGGCTGACGAAATTAAGTCTGGCAAGTACGCCGGTTACGATGCTATTCTCATCGGTGGGGAGACGACGGTGAGGCTTCCCGAGTCCCATGGCAGGGGCGGGCGTAACCAGCACTACGCCGCTGTATCTCTTGAGGCGATGGCTTCATACCCCGAAGAGTGGGTTCTTCTGAGTCTGGGGACTGACGGAACTGATTTTCTCCCTGACGTCGCCGGGGCAATAGTGGACAGTAGTTCTCTTGGGGTGGCGAAAAAAAAAGGCATTGACCCGAGCTCTTATCTTCAGCGCTGCGACAGCTACACTTTACTTGAGAAAATGGGTAACTCGCTAGTCAGGACGGGTGACACCGGCACCAATGTCGGTGATGTGATAGTATATTTACTCAAGTAATATCAATTTGTCTATCGCTTTTCTCGACAAATTTGGCTTCTCTGGCTGGAACGCTGTTGCCAGCAATCATATTTGCTGGTATAATCTAAGACTAAAGGAGAGGTGACCCGTTAGTAGATAGCTTTCTCCTCACAAGACGCCTTGCCGAGACGGCGGTTTTGTCGCTAGCCTTGGGGCACTGAGGCTGGCGTTTTTGTGTAAAGGGATTTAGGCTTATTAAGGTTACGACATGGAAGTTACGGTTGCTGATATAAAGCGGGCGGTAATCACCGGCGGCGATGTCGCCAGCTACGCTAAGTTATGGGGGAAGGCTCTGGGCGACCCCCCGGTGACGATTATGCCGACACTGGCTAAGCCCGCCCCGCTTCCCGGAAGTTCCGCCCTCCTCAAACAGACGGATGAGTCTCTCGAGGGTCTGGTCAACTCCTGGCTCACCGGGGAGATGGTTGAGCCACCGGCCAAGTCCGAGGATAAATCAGAGATAGAACTTACTCTTCTTGGACTACCGCCCTACGGTCGCAACAGTGGAAGCTACCTGGCGCACCTCATAGATGAGATTAAGCCAGAATATATCGCCATTGATACCACTCCTCTTGAGCTAAGTGCCAATATGCTCTACACCTTCAGCATCCCCTGTGCCGTTGGTCTGGCTCAGTGGGCGCAAATCCTGAGAAAAGACCTCTCTTACCACTACGCCGACCTAAAGTTCTATCCCGGCAATCTGAATGAAATCGCTCTCTTCAAGAGCTGGCAGAACCGGGTGCCTCTGGTCCCGGTTGGAATGCCGACACGTAAGCAGCACGCCGCCGATATGGACTTCATGACGGCGTTTATAGATGTCAATCAGGCGGACAAAGAGCTGTCCCAGCTTTCCATCGCCAATGCCTACCGCGAGCTTGATAGCCGCCTCGCCGCCGGGGCAAGGCTCACTGATGTTATCGGGATTATCAAGGAAATCTCCCAGAACTTCAGCCTGATGGTCAGCACCCGAACTCGGGGGGCGCTGGTTGACGAGGGACTTTACATCGCCAGCCGTATCACCGAGCTCCTGAGCCAGCTCAGGCGGGAGAGGCGCAAGGGTCGGCTACTGGCTCTGGTTGACATATCGCGCTACCACGATGTGGACTATACCCTGGGTCTTCTGCTCAAGGGGATTACCGATGAGATTTATGTCCCCACCGAGCTTGATGTCCGGGCGGAGGACATGGTGCTGGTGGGCAAGGACTCGGCCAAGCTCAACGAGGAGGCCCAGGGGGTTTTGCCGGCTACCACGGTGACCCAGGAGGTGTTCGCCGCCGAGTTTGAGAAGATGATTGAAGCCAAGAACCGGGAGCCCCTCACTGTGGCAACGGCGGAGAAGATGCTTGCCGAAATAGCCGGACGCACCCGTGAGCACGAGGAAATCGCCCGTGGTACCAGCGTGCGCGGTACCATCGCCTTCAGGGAGGTGCTGGACGGCTTCGCCCAGATGTACGGCGGTATCAACCGGGAATCTATCGCCAGAGCCGCCACAATCACCCTGCCGCCGCGGCTGATGGCGAAGCAACTGGGTAACGAGGCAGTGGTTGTTGACGAGATAGCCAAGGAAGTGCTTTACGATTTCCGTTTCATCAAGCTCGATGACGGCGAGATGCCGGCGGGGTCACTGCAGTGGCTTACTCCCGATGAGCTGATGAAGGCGCTCAAAAATCTGAAGCCAGTCGCCGGCGGGGATAACCGCGAGCCGGGCAGCCGGAGACAGATGGCGGCGGTGGTGGCAGACGGGGAGAAAAACCAGGAGCTACTCAAGTACCTTGAGTCCAAGAAGCTCCTGAAGCAGGGCATGGATGGGCAGTATTCTCTTACCAAGAGAGCGGTCGGACAGCTACTCAATGAGCTTGAGGCGAAGTTCAAGAGCGGTGAGATAAGTGAGGCGGAATACGTCCGTGAGAAGCACCGGCTTACCGAGATGCTTAAGAGCGCCTCCCAGCCTAGGGTGAGGATGTCGGCTAAGGAGCTGGCGAACACTGTGATGGAGATTATGGACGCCCAGGACAAGCAGTGGAACAGCGAGGTCACCTTTGAGCGTCTGAACGTCTATTACCATATCAAAGCCAACACCGAGATGGGGGAGGCAGGCTCAAGGAAGCGGGACTACTACGGGCTGAAGACCCTGATTGGCGACCTGGAAAGGCAGGGGCTCATCAACGTGGTTGACGGGGTGACCAACGAGTTCACCCTCACCGGCGATGCCCTTGACATGCTTTTGGATTATCTTGTAGCACGTGACCCGAAGGGGCGGGGGTTCAAAGATACTGGGGAGCAGGGGAAGACCCTGGTGCACGAGCGCAAGAACGAGACCAGGAGGTATACCTCGGGGGATGTCTTCCGGGACATATCGGTGAGACACACCCTAAGGGAGATAGCGCGTAAGAAGAAGGCACTCTCGCGGGTTACCAAGGATGACTTCAAGGTCTTTATGAAGGAGCGCCGTCAGCTTCAGTCGGACATTGTGCTCTGCATGGACGTCAGTGGCTCTATGGGTTTCCAGCACAAGCTCATGTACGCCAGGCTGGCGGCGGCGGGACTGGCAAAGGCAGCGCTGGAGAACGAGGACAGGGTGGGGCTGGTCGCCTTTAACAATACCGGGCAGACCACCATGCCCTTAACCACCAAGGACAAAGAGGGTATCATTAACGATGTCGTCAAGCTCTCGGCACGGGGCAACACCAACATCGGCGACGGCATCAGGTGTGCCACCGAGCTTCTTTTTGACGACCACAGTTCCAATGAGAAGCACATTATACTGATTACCGATGGTGAGCCGACGGCTATCTCGCAGCGGAATTTCAGCCAGCTCAAGGACGTGAAAGAAAAAGACCTGACCGAGGAATCGGCGATACTGGAGACGAGGAAGGCAGTGCAGAGGGGGGTAAAGGTCTCGGTGGTGCATGTCGCTACCGCTAACGAAGCCAGTGGCGAGTTCATCAAGAACATCGCCCGCATTGGCCGGGGCATGGTGCGCCGCATCGCTTCACCCGATGACCTGAGAGCCCTGATGCGCTAAAATATAGTCCAGACTTTAGGAGGCTAACTGATGGATTTGCGCGAAGAACTACGTGACTCAATACTGAGCCTGCTCAGGGAGAAGAAAGACCCGCTGGACGGATTTTACGCTACTCCTGAGACTAAAGAGGCGATTATGGCGGTAATGATTTCGGGACGGCACCTTCTCCTTGAGGGACCCCCCGGCACGGGTAAGACCACCCTGGCCAAGATTCTGGCGAGCCGGTTAGGCCCCATGCAGATAGTCCAGGGGTGTCGCTACAACTGCGACCCGGCTGATGCCAGGTGTCCCGACTGCCGTGCCAAGCGGACGGGACCGGGAACAATCACCATTCCCGGCAACGAGCGCTTTCTCCGGGTGCAGGGTTCACCCGAGCTTATGCCGGAAGACCTTCTGGGGGATGTTGACCCGGTTATCGCCATGCAGTGCGGCATCCATGACCCCAGGGCTTTTACCCCCGGCAGAATCCAGCGGGCTAACCGTAAAATTCTCTTCATTGATGAGCTTAACCGGATCCCCGAGAGAACCCAGAATACCCTGATTCAGGTGCTCGAGGAGAGGACAACCACTATCGCCGGCTTTGACGTCACCATCCCCGTAGACACCATGGTCATCGCCACTCAGAATCCCGAGGAGTTTGCCGGGGTTGACCGCATCTCGGAGACGCTGGGTGACCGTTTCGAGCGGGTTCAGATTGGTTATCCCGACGCCGAGCAGGAGGTGGCAATCCTCAGGCGTTACGCCCGCCAGTACAAGGGAGTCAAGTTTGACGAGAAGCTGCTGCCGGGGGTGGTCAATATCTCTCAGTCCACCCGCACCACCGATGATATCTCCCGTCCCGCCAGTGTCCGGGCGACGATTGCCACCTTTGAGCAGTCCCAGTCTATCGCCCAGCTCAAGGGAAGGGATAACGTCAAAGCCGAGGATGTCCAGAAGGCGGCGATGATAAGCCTTGAGGGAAGGGTGGAGGTTTCCCCCTCCAGTCAGTACTACGATGCGCCTCGTGAACTTTTCCGCCAGATAATTGACAAGAGCCTCGGGGACAAGGGCGGCAAGGCGTAAAGACCAGGAATATCTGAATATTAAATAGCAGTCTGCCTGACCAAAGTCAGGCAGACTCGTTTAATCGGATTTTGAGCCTCACGCCGCTATGGTTCGACAGGCGTTCGACTGAGCTCAGTTCTGGCGACATCACTGGAACCACGCCGAAGGCTCACCATGTGCGGCTTTCTGGAATTACTGAAATATCGCTCACTCTGAGCTTGTCAGAGGGCGAGGTCTAGTTGTTTATCCAGCCGTAAGTGTTCCAGAAACCAGCTTGTCGCCAGTTTCGCCACCTGTTCCAGGGTGCCGGGCTCTTCGAAGAGGTGAGTGGCGCCGGGGACTACCTCCAGTTTCTTTTCTCCCTTCAGTCTGGTAAGGGCATCCCGGTTAAGCTCAAGCACCTCCGGGTCGTTTCCGCCAACAATGAGCAGGGTTGGGGCTTTGACCTCGGCGAGTTTATCTTTGGCTAAGTCGGGTCGTCCGCCCCTTGAGACGACAGCCCGGATGTGCTCAGGGCGACCGGCGGCGGCGATAAGGGCAGCGGCGGCACCGGTGGAAGCCCCGAAGACTCCGATGGGCAGTTTTGCCGTGTCTGAGTTTTTCTTAAGCCAGTCGATGGCACCGGTGAGTCTCTCTGCCAGAAGCGGGATGTTGAATCGGAAAGTCCCGCCCTTCAGGTCGGCAGTTTCCTCGTTTTGGGTGAGCAGGTCGAGGAGGAATGTAGCAAAACCCGCCTGGTTCAGCACATCCGCCACATAGCGGTTACGTGGGCTTTGGCGACTACTGCCACTGCCGTGGGCAAAGAGCACAATACCCTGCGCTCCAAGCGGCAAGTTCAGGTCGCCATCGAGGGCGACCCGTGCGATAAGAAGGCGCAGGGAGACCGCCTTTAACCCGCCCCCGCCCTTACTTTCCTGTTCCATGTGTCTTCTCCTCCCGCACTCTGCTGAGCAGGCTGAGAACCTCCTCGTCTTCTACCTGCGGGAAGTGGCGGTAGAACTGCCCGACGGAGGCGAAGCCATAGGGGGCGCGGAGGCAGACCATTTCGTCACAGTCGCGGGCTAGTTCGGTGAGTGTCTCCTCTGGTCCCACGGGCAGAGCGGCGATAAGGTTCTTTGGCTCAGCCTTGTGGGCGAGCCAGAGTGCGGCTTGCAGAGTCGCCCCGGTCGCTACCCCATCGTCGGTAACAATCACAGTCCTGTCCTTCAGGTTCAGCCGGGGGAGAATCCCTCGTACTAGTTGGCTACGGCGGTTAATCTCGGCGAGTTGGCGGGTCTTTTCTTCTTTAATGTAGCTCTGGCTGACGCCGAGAGCAGTTATCAGAGAATGGTGCAGGACGACTTCGCCATCCTCGGCGATTGCCCCGATTGCCAGCTCTGGATTATCGGGTGCGCCCAGCTTACGCGAGAGCACAATGTCGAGCCCTGCCTGAATCACGCGAGCGAGTTCGGCGGCGACAATCACGCCTCCGCGCGGAATCCCCAGCACCACGGCTTTCTTGTCGGAAAGGTCTTTGAGTGCCTCGCCCAGAAGCCTGCCTGCCTCAGCGCGGTCGGGAAAAAGCTCTTCACTATGGGAGAGAATTCGAAGCTTGCCCATTTTTATTCTCGATTACGATGAATCAGTATCTTAGAACCATTATAGCATTTCTCTATCTGGCATCCGGCGAGTGCTGGGGGAGTGACATCTTTTTACGTTGGTTGAGACCGGATTGTCATTGCGAGGGCTTTAGCCCGAAGCAGTCCATCTCTTCACTGCGATGCAGGAAGCGGGCTCGCTCGCCTTCGCTCGCAATGAAACTTACTTTAGGCGCTCTTATTGAAAAAGACGACAAATGGTGTTAGTCTGATATTAAGGAGTGTTTTTATGAGAGCGTCATTCAAGCTTGGCAGAATCGCCGGGATTGATATCGGAGTCCATTCCAGCTGGCTGCTTGCCTTCTTTCTCATTGCCTGGTCTCTATCGGTAGGGGTCTTTCCGGTGTCCTACCGCGGCTGGAGCCAGACGGCTTACTGGCTGGCAGGATTCCTGTCTGCCTTCCTGCTCTTTGTCTCGGTTCTACTGCATGAGCTTGCCCACTCGCTGGTGGCTAAGGCACGAGGCATGTCCGTGAGTAGCATTATACTTTTCATCTTCGGTGGGGTGAGCAATCTGGAGAGCGAGCCGGCAAAGCCCCTCACCGAGTTTGTCATGGCGATAGTCGGGCCTCTCACCAGCGCGGTGCTGGGTGGCATCTTACTGGGGCTGGCTTTTGTCCTTGGTCCGGTCAATAGCCTTCCGGTGGCGGTTGTCAGGTATCTCGCCCAGATAAATTTACTCCTCGCCGCCTTTAATCTTATCCCGGGCTTCCCGCTTGACGGCGGGCGGGTGCTCCGCTCCATTATCTGGGGGGCAAGCCACGACCTTAAACGGGCGACCAACAGCGCCACCATGGTGGGCCAGCTCTTTGGCTGGGGATTTATCGGTCTCGGATTATACCTTGTGCTCAGGGGTAATCTAATCAACGGTCTCTGGATTGCATTTATCGGCTGGTTCCTCAATAATGCGGCTGAGTCTTCCCGCCGCGAGGTCTCGGTGCGTGAGTATCTTCAGGGCGTCAGGGTGAGGGAAGTCATGGACCCCAGCCCGGAGTGTGTTAAGCCGGGAGATTCAGTGGCTGGCGTGGTGCAGGGGGTTTTCTACCAGCGGGGCTACCGTGCCACCCCGGTGTGTGAGGGGGAGAGAGTGGTGGGGATTGTCACCATCAGCGATGTCAAGAAACTGACCAACGAGGAATGGGCTTCGACCCCCATCAGTAGCATCATGACTCGGCAACCTCTTTATCAAGTGAGAGTGGATGATGACCTGAATTCAGCATTGAGGCTCCTGTCCGAGCACGGGCTGAACCAGCTACTCGTGCTTGATGGAGAGAGACTGGCAGGGCTCCTCAGCCGGGCACATGTCATCCGCTATCTTCAGCTCAATCAGGAACTGGGAGTGAGACCAAAGCGCCAGAGCCCAGCCGCACCAACCACGCCATAGCTTACTAAACTTCTGTCGCTTTACCGATGGTGAGTACCGGACAGGGCGCCAGCTGTACCACTCTCTCCGCTACCGAGCCAAGGAGAAGATGGGGGAAGCCGGTGCGCCCGCGGGTGCCGATGACGATAAGGTCGCTCTTTCTCTCATTAGCGATGCGTATAATCTCATCGGCGTAAGAGCCAGTGGTAACCATGGGCTCGCATTCCTTTACCTCTTTTGAGACAAGCCTAGCAACGAGGCCTTGGAGCTCAGCGCGGGCATTTGTCTCAAGTCTCTCCTGGTAAGTGGCGATGTCAAAGGCAGGGGCGGTGGGAGAGCTGACCAGGATGGGCGTCAGGGAGACAACATGGAGCACGCACAGTGTGGCGCCAAAGTACAGGGCGAGTTCGTTAGCCACTGTAATTGCTTTGTAAGAGTGCTCGCTGAAATCGGTCGGGCTGAGAATGTTCTTGAAGGGTAACATTTCTTCTC
Organism: Chloroflexota bacterium; assembly: GCA_043800335.1. Classification (GTDB taxonomy): domain Bacteria; phylum Chloroflexota; class Dehalococcoidia; order Dehalococcoidales; family JAZDNC01; genus JAZDNC01. The sequence continues at coordinate 120 of JAZDNC010000024.1, read as the reverse complement.
CCTCCTTTTCTGATTAGCCGAAGAGGCTTCTAGGTGGGACATTTATAGCACGTATTTCTGGCGAGGTCAAACAGATTACGGCTGGCACTTCTCTCTGGTAAAGGGAGAATAAGAGGGATT